>JARLHD010000108.1 GCA_031292435.1 Ignavibacteriaceae bacterium | reverse complement strand
GCCAACCCCTATTCTCGGTTCGGCTGCCTCTGGTATTAAACTCCCAAATGGGGCATGGCGCTTTATAATCAGTTCAGGATATTCTTCTTCGGGTCCAACTGCTATTACTGATATTTATTTTAACAATAACAATGTAACCTCGGTAAAGAGTGAACAAACAACAGTCTCCTCTTATCGGCTCGAACAAAACTATCCCAACCCCTTTAATCCTTCTACAATAATTAGATATTCAATCCCTCAGGATGGATATGTAAAACTTTCCGTCTATAACATTCTCGGAAAAGAAGTATCAACACTTGTTAATAATTGGCAAAGATCCGGCTCCTACTCAGTTATGTTCAATGCTCGTAATCTTTCAAGCAGTGTCTATTTTTATAAACTTGAATCGGGTACTTTTAGCTCGGTTAAAAAACTAATCTTGATAAAATAATTTATATATGACTATTATATCTCTAAATAGAAAGGTTTATTATGAAAAAATTACTACTTGTTCTTTTATTTAGTTCGGCTTATTTAATTATTGCTCAAACCGATCCAAATCTAAAATGGCTTCACCCTACTCCCCAGGGTAACCAAATTGCATGGATCAAAATGTGGGACGATAATAACTGGTATTTGGGGGGTGATGAAGGAATGTTCTTGAAAACCTCGGATGCTGGTAAGTCATGGACCAGCACAAACATGGCTGGATGGGCTAATCCCTCTTACCCTGGTACTTATGCTAATAACATTACTCAGGCATGTTGGTTCTTTGATAAGAATGTTGGCATTGCTGGGGGTCTGGGACGCGGAATTGTTAGAACTACTGATGCTGGTACAACCTGGGACACTATTCCTATTATTTCGGGTCAGGGTAGAATTAACGCTTTTTCATTTATTAACAATAATATCGGTTATCTTGCAGGTAATGCACTCTACGGAGTTATGAAAACAACAGATGGTGGTTTAACCTGGGCTGCTACTCCTACGCCTCTTCCGGCTTCAACCGGATATTCAATTTATGCAAGCGATGCTAATAACCTTATAGTATGTGGAGCTTCAGGAAATGTTTATATCTCCAATGATGCTGGAAATAACTGGACTACTAACAACATTGGCTCAATTTATCAGATTACTGCAT
>JARLHD010000107.1 GCA_031292435.1 Ignavibacteriaceae bacterium | reverse complement strand
TGTTTCAATTCTACAATAGTTCGATAAATACAGTAATAATCAACCTCAAAAGAGAACACGGGCCGAAGTTTCAATTCTACAATAGTTCGATAAATACAGATGAAACCAGATTGTAACTGTATAAAAATTCTATGTTTCAATTCTACAATAGTTCGATAAATACAAAATTATTTCTCTATAAAAAGCAGGGCGATTTTGTGTTTCAATTCTACAATAGTTCGATAAATACACATGGAGCCCGCAAAGGTCCCGATTCAATTAACAAGTTTCAATTCTACAATAGTTCGATAAATACGCTGATTCCATTATCATTAGTTCGCCTGTAATCTCGTTTCAATTCTACAATAGTTCGATAAATACCTGAGATTCCGTCCCCACAACTTTAGCGCCCATATTAGTTTCAATTCTACAATAGTTCGATAAATACATTTATATGCAGGTATTGGCGGTAACAGAAAATTAGTTTCAATTCTACAATAGTTCGATAAATACCGATAGTAATTGTAACCTTTTCATCATGTTTGTAAGAGTTTCAATTCTACAATAGTTCGATAAATACTTTATAAATCGGTCATGGGAATGTAAGTTGATTCTGTTTCAATTCTACAATAGTTCGATAAATACACTTTCCCAATAGACGTATTTAACCAGATGCATTTGTTTCAATTCTACAATAGTTCGATAAATACTAAAGAACTTCCTCCCGATCCTGTTGCCTGTTTCTTTGTTTCAATTCTACAATAGTTCGATAAATACTTAAACTTTGTAGGGAACACTACTGAAACAACCGTCGTTTCAATTCTACAATAGTTCGATAAATACTGACGTCTCAGCGTATTGCGGGGCTTCTTTTTTAAGTTTCAATTCTACAATAGTTCGATAAATACGAATACCCATTGCATTACTAGCGGTCTTTTGAATATGTTTCAATTCTACAATAGTTCGATAAATACCCGCTGCATTTTCTTAAATCTGCTAATCTATCCTCGTTTCAATTCTACAATAGTTCGATAAATACTCTTTTAGTTCTGCCGATTATTGACTCGGTTGAATCGTTTCAATTCTACAATAGTTCGATAAATACGAAAACAGGCGCTATAAGTTTTCCAAATGCTTCTAAGTTTCAATTCTACAATAGTTCGATAAATACCTTTCCTATCCAGTATCAATAAGGACCATACTGAATTGTTTCAATTCTACAATAGTTCGATAAATACACTGGACTAACAATCAGGTTAGAACTGAAATAACGCGTTTCAATTCTACAATAGTTCGATAAATACGACGTGGTGCACTTGATAATAAACGTGCAAGGATCGTTTCAATTCTACAATAGTTCGATAAATACGGCATGGTTCGTGGTATTAGCCAATTAGGTATAGAGGTTTCAATTCTACAATAGTTCGATAAATGTTGTTTCCGGTGAAAACTGACCAACATTCCGGCCAAAATTGACCACCCCAAGTTAATTATTTTTTGATATATTCTTCAACCTAAAGCTCTTTCCATTTATTAAAAACGGATAACAATGATGCAGCAGTCTGTCGAGT
>JARLHD010000106.1 GCA_031292435.1 Ignavibacteriaceae bacterium | reverse complement strand
CCAGCCATATTAGCCATATCATGCTGAAATGGAAGTTTTTGAATCTCAACCTGACCCTTTTTAATCCTACCTATTTCATCGGCTAACTGAACGATAACCGAAGCAATTTTGCCTTCCGCATCAAGCATACTTAAAGCTTTAATTTTTCTATCAGCGGCTCTGATTCTTCCTGTTATTTCTGAAAGCATCGATAAAACAATTTCGTGATTATTTTTAACAAGATTGAGAAAATCTTCTTTTTTTAATAAGAATAATTCTGAATCTTCAGTAGCGGAAACAGTTGCTGAAGGTGCAAACCCATCCATTATTGACATCTCACCGAAAAAATCAGATAAGTGAAGCTGGGCAAAAATAACTTCCCGGCCATCATCGCCGAACCGGGAAACTTTGACCTCTCCCTGAACAATAACATAAAGCCCAGAACCATCTTCGTTTTCAGATAAAATTATACTATCTTTTTTAAAGGAACGGAAGGCACCCATCCGAACTATTTTATTTAGCTGTTCATCTTCTAAATTAGAAAAAATCGGGACATACTTCAGAAATTCAAAATCTTGTTCCATGGATATTCCTTGATTTATTTTTTAGTAAATAATTATTGTAAAGTTAGATTTTATGGTTATAAGGTTCAATAATGCAATCAAGATTTTTGAATAGAAACAGGTGCTTATGATCTCTATCACTTTAAGTATCAGATGCTAATAAAGCCGAAATTTTGATATGATTTTGAGAAAAGGAGCCTGATTTGTAAAAGAGGATATTTTGATAGTGCTCAAATTTAGGTAATTTTGATTTAGTTGAAATTTATTATTATTACATATAATATAATAAGATAAGATAAGAGGGTAAGAGGAGGAAATGGAAGATAAAGAACTAACCGAACTGCTTTCAATATTGCCGGATGTGATTTTTATTCATAAGAACGGCATTATAATATATGCAAATGAGTCTGCATGCCAGGGAACAGGGTATCAGAGGAGTGAGCTTATTGGAAAAAATGTATTAGACTTTGTTGCAGAGGAAGAGCGTGAGAAAATAGTCCGGAACATGGAACTGAGACGAAAGGGAGAAGAAAGCAGTAATTTAAAAAGTAATCTTATAAGCAAATCGGGGGAGCTCAGAACCCACAGCATAAGCACACTGAATATATTATACGATGGCGAAAAGGCAGTCCTTTTTATATTAAATGATATTACCGAAAGATTGAAGGCGGAAGAGAAACTGAAGGAGAGTGAGGAGAAATACCGACTACTTATTCATTTTGCAAGTGATCCTATATTCAGTATCAACCCGGATGAGACATACAGATTTGTAAATGAAGCATTTGGAAGGAGAGTAAACTTAACTCCTGCTGAAATAATCGGGAAAACCCCCTACGATTTATACCCAAGAGAGGAAGCAGAGAAACGCCTTAAAGTAATACGAAAGGTATTTTTAACCGGGAACGCCGGGGAAAGAGAGGTAGAATATATAAAGGGAAACGGTGAACATGAATATTATATAACAAAAGTAGATCCCATAAAGGATGAGTCAGGAAAAGTAATCTGGGCTGCATGCATTTCAACCAATTTAACCGCTCTTAAAAAGGCAGAGAATGCTTTAGGCGAAAGTAAAATAAATTATAAGAGGGTTGTAGATAATGTTAAGGATGTTATTTTCGAGACTGACGCACAGGGTTTGTGGAAATTTCTAAACCCAGCATGGGAGGAGATTACAGGATTTTCAGTTGATGAATCAATTGGCAAGTTATTTTTGGATTATGTTCATCCAGAAGACAGGATACGGAATATGGAATTATTTGCCCCCCTGATCAACAGAGAAAAAAGTTACTGCCGACATGAGATCCGATATCTGACAAAAAACGGTGGATACTGCTGGATTGAAGTTTTTGCAAGATTAGGATTGAATGATAAAGATGAAGTAACAGGAACATACGGCACCTTAAGGGATATTACTACAATAAAAAATGCAGAGTTGGTAATAAGGAATAAGAATGAGGAGTTAATAAAAATTAATGCGGAAAAGGATAAAATGTTTTCTATCATTTCGCATGATCTGAAGAGTCCATTTTTAGGACTGCTAGGTTTGAGCAAAGCAATGACTGAGGATGATATTCCGTTTGATGATTACAGAGAACTGAGCAGAAACCTGAATGATTCAGCGATTAGGGTATATACGTTAATTGAAAATTTACTTGAATGGTCACTTATTCAAAGAGGACTTAAAACATTTAACCCATGCACGATAGAATTATTATCGGCTATAAGAGAAAATATTGAAACATTTTCTGCTGTAGCAAATAAAAAAGAAATTGATATTAAAGCAGATATACCCAGTTCCATTCACATTAATGCCGACCAGGAAATGTTTAACAGCATTTTAAGAAACTTATTATCAAATGCACTGAAATTTTCAAAACGCGGCGACAAGATTAAAATAAGTGCATTACAATCTGATTCGAATATGGTCCAGGTATCAATAAAAGATACAGGGGTAGGAATAAAAAAAGATATGCTTGAAAAGTTATTTAAGGCCGGAGAAAGGACGAGCAGGATGGGAACTGAAGGAGAGTTAAGCAGCGGATTAGGATTATTGTTATGCAAGGAATTTGTTGAAAAGAACGGGGGTAAAATATGGGTAGAGAGCGAGCCAGGCGCAGGCAGCATATTTTATTTCACACTGTTCCAGGGATAATACCGGACTCTTTTAATTTAGTTCATTTTTAGGTAATTTTATGTTATGGTTATTTTGAATTAAAAGAGTTTACGGATGGGATATATTCAGGAAGAACATGGGTCGACGTTAGTTGAAGTTGTTGATATAGCAAGAGCAACTTTATATGAAGCACATGAGTTAACGGAGATACTATCCAAAGATATTGAGGCAGGATGGAGGAATATAGTTATAGACCTATCGGAATGTGATTTTATAGATTCCACTTACCTTGGGGCGATAGTTATTTCGTTAAAAAAGATTAATGATTTAGGAGGGCAGCTTAGACTGGTTGGACTTCAACCTGAAGTAATAGAGATGTTCAGGTTAACCAAAATGAACAAAATATTTAAGATATTCGAGAACAGGGAAGACGCGCTAGATAGTTTTAAATAAAATTGAGCAGGGGAATCTAAAGAAGATAAAGAGAGGGGAAAAAGCAGGTTTCATACCTTACAAAGATTGATTAAATTTCATTTTATGAATATGAATAAACAGATAATATTAATGTTATCAAGTATGATGTTTTTTTTATTGTTTTGTTCATCATTATTTCCTCAGGCAGAATATCTAAAGGGGGCAGATATATCTTATCTTCAACAGATTGAAGATAATGGAGGTATATACAAGGAAAACGGTATTGCGGGAGACCCAATTCTTATATTAAAGAACCATGGAATTAATATTATAAGAATCCGATTATGGAACAACCCACCCGAGGGATATAATAATCTTGCAAAGCTGCTGATAATGGCAAAGAGAATAAAACAGGCAAATCTTAAACTTCTTGTTGATTTTCATTATTCAGATTCATGGGCTGATCCGGGCAAACAAATTAAACCTGCGGCATGGGGATCATTAAATTTCAGTTCTTTGGAGGACAGTATTTATTCTTTCACAAAACATGTATTGAGTTCATTGAAAGCGCAAAATACTTTACCTGATATAATACAGATCGGGAATGAAATTACGTATGGCATTTTGTGGGATGATGGAAGAGTAGGTGGAATTTATGATACACCACTTCAATGGAGCAACTTCACCTCACTTCTTCAAAAATGCATTAATGGGGCGAATGAAGTCCGCGGAACAGATTCAATGAAGATAATGATACATATTGATTGTTCAACCGACTCAACTAAATGCAAGTGGTTTTTTGACAACCTGAATTCTTATAATGTAAGTTATGATTATATAGGAGTTTCTTATTATCCGTGGTTCCAGGGAGAATTAGACCCACTGCCTTCAAATTTAAATTTTCTTGCAACAAGATATAATAAACCAATTATAATAGCCGAGACCGGATATCCCTGGACTTTAGGGTGGGATGATACAACAAATAATTATGTTGGAAATCAATCACAGTTACTGCCAGGATACACAGCAACAGTTGAGGGGCAGAAGAAATTTCTTATTGATCTGATCAGCATTAATAAGAACATTCGGGGAAACTTTGGGAAAGGAGTTATTTACTGGGAGCCTCTTAGTATTACTACACCCACTTTCGGATCTGCAATGGAGAACCTGGCTTTTTTTGATTTCCAGGGAAACCTGCTAAATTCAATTTCAGCATTTGAGAATATAAATTCAGTTAATGGGGCAGGCAATCCCGTATCAGGTTATGACCTTAAACAGAATTATCCCAATCCATTTAATCCATCGACAATAATAAGTTACCAGATACCGAAAAATTCTTTTGTTAAAATTGAAGTTTATGATATTAAAGGAGACAAAATTGAAGACCTTGTAAATGGGGAGCTAAAGGCAGGTTATTATTCAGTTGAATTTAATGCCGTAAGCGGGAGGAATTTAGCTTCGGGTGTTTATTTTTATAGAATGACTGCAACAGATGTGACGACCGACAAATTATTTATAGTAACTAAGAAATTTGTTTTGGTAAAATAGCGTAATTATATAATAATATAACAGTTAGAAAAAGGTAAACAAATAAACAAGTCTTAAGGATATTTACTTTCACTTATTATTTAATTAAGATACAAATCAATAGTTTTTCACATTTAGATATTTAATTAAATCATATGAAAAAGGACGTCAGCAGAAAAAGCGAAAAAGTGGAACCAGTCAGGCATGAAAGAGCTAAAACTTCAATTAAACTTTCAAAAAGTAATAAAGTCAACAACTTTTTTGTTGCAGGAATTGGTGCTTCCGCGGGGGGAGTTGAAGCATTTATAAAAATGGTGAGGGAAATTCCTATTAATAGCGGTATAGCTTACGTTCTAATACAGCATCTTGACCCGACGCATAAAAGTCATCTGATAGAAATAATAGCAAGGGAAACAAAGTTACCTGTTATGGAAGTTACCGAAGGTATGCATGTAACGAGCGACAGAATTTTTGTAATCCCCTCTTCGAAAGACATCAAACTATTGAACGGAAAGTTCAAACTTTCTTCAAGATCAGCACAAACCGGACTACACCTACCGATTGACAGTTTCTTTAAGTCAATTGCGGAAAATTATGCCGAACATTCAATAGGGGTTGTATTATCGGGAACCGGGGCGGATGGATCGGAGGGATTAAAATTTATTAAAGAAGCTGACGGGATAACATTTGTACAAGACCCGAAAACCTGCAAATATGACGGCATGCCAATTAATGCAATTGCCACACTTGATATAGATTATGTATTGCCACCTGAAAGGATTGCGGAAGAAATAATTAAGATAAGTAAAAACTCATTACAAATTGAGAATGTGGGTCATTCAATTGATGAGGCACTGCCAAGTTCAGGATCAATTGAGAAGTTATTTAACAGTCTGCGATTATTTTCAGGAACTGATTTTTCGGGATATAAACCGAGTACGATTAAAAGGCGAATATCCAGAAGAATGTTTATCAATAAAATTGAGAACCTTGACGAATACATTGAGTACCTGAAAAATAATACGAATGAGGTTAAATCACTATACAATGATCTTCTTATTACAGTAACCGGATTTTTCAGGGACGCCAAAATATTTGATACATTAAGGAAGAATATCTTTCCAGAATTCATGAAAGAGGAGCAGGAGGAAATGCAGATACGGATTTGGGTGCCGGGCTGTTCGACCGGAGAGGAGGCATATTCCATAGCAATTACATTACTTGAATTCCTTGAAAGCAAGAAAAGGAAATACTTAATTAAAATATTTGCAACCGATATTAATGAACTTGTAATTGAAAAAGCCCGAATGGGTATATACACTTCCGCAATAGAAGAATCAGTTTCACCTGAAAGGCTTAAGAATTATTTTTATAAGATGAGTGGAGGATACCAGGTTATAAAACCTTTGAGGGAAATATGCATATTTGCAAAACAAGATGTATCGCAGGACCCTCCCTTTTCTAAACTTGACCTTATTAGCTGCAGAAACCTATTAATATACCTGAACCCTTCAGTTCAGAAAAGAGTAATAAATACATTCCATTATGCATTGAAGCCCAATGGATTTTTAGTCCTTGGTTCATCCGAAACAATCGGCGGATATGCAGACCTGTTTACACTTACAGATAAGCAATATAAAATATATGTCCGCAAGCAGACATTCCAGAAATTAAATATGAATTTTTCATTCCCTGAAAATATTATAGACAAACCCGGGATAACAAAACCAGAGGCAACAACATTAAAAGATTTTGATATACAAAAGGAAGCAGACAAAATTATACTTAATAATTATATGCCTGCAGGGGTTGTAATAGACGGAAAAATGAATATAGTACAATTCAGGGGAAATACAGGGAAATACCTGAGCCCCACGCCCGGATCAGCAAGTCTTAATCTTTTCAAGATGACGCATGAAAACCTAATGCTTGAATTAAGAGGGGCGTTGACAAAGGTAAAGAAATCAGAGAAGAGATACAGAAAAAACAACATACAGGTAAGGAATGACGGAATAATAAGCACGATTAATTTTGAAGTTATTCCAATGAATATATCCGCAAAAACAGGAGAGAGTTTTTATCTTATTACCCTTGAAGATGCAGAGGGGATGGTTTTGAAATCAAATTCAATAACTGCTGATGCACCCAAAGGAAAAAAGAAAGAATCACCAATTGATGAAGCCACGATATTAAAGCTGAAGGAAGAGCTTACGGTGACAAAGGAATATCTTCAATCAATTATTGAAGAGAGAGAAGCCACAAATGAGGAACTACGATCGACTCTTGAGGAACTGCAATCGACAAATGAAGAGTTACAGAGCATTAATGAGGAGATGGAGACAGCAAAGGAGGAGCTACAATCGACAAACGAAGAACTTACAACTTTAAATGAGGAACTCCAGAACGGAAACTCAGAGTTAAACCAGGTAAATAACGACCTGGTTAATCTTTTGAACAATGTTCAAATACCAATTATAATGTTAGGAGAGGATCTTAAGATAAGGCGTTTTACACCCAATGCTGAGAAGGTACTTAATTTAATTGCAAGTGATATAGGAAGACCGATAAGTGATTTAAGAATGAACCTTAGTATAGGGAACCTTAACACACTTATTTACAGTGTAATCAATTCACTTGAAAGTGTAGAGACCGATATACAAATAGATAGTGAACACTGGTACAGCATGAGAATAAGACCTTATAAGACAATTGAAAATAAAATTGAAGGGGTAATACTAACGTTTATTGAAAATAATAAGGTTAACCCAGTGACGGCGGGCTAAAAATAATAACATTTAAGTATCTAAATTATTAGTATAATATCCGCGCAAGGCAATTGTACAATGGATTATTCTCAATTGGGAAAGAAGCAACTAATTGAGATCATCAAAAATTATGAGTCCAAGAGATTTGATGACAGCAGTGAAGAACTTCTTTTAAAGAACACGAAATTAAAAAAGATGCAGTCTCTACTTGAGCAATCAAGGGACTTGTATGCGAACCTTTATGATTATTCGCCAGTCGGTTTAATAACATTAGATAATAAGGGAATAATAAAGGATATTAATATAACATTAGCCTCAATGTTAGGGATAGAGAGGAAACATATTCCCGGAACGCCTTTCGTTGTATATCTTTTAAGGGAAAATGTACAGGAATATCTTAATTATTTCAGGGAAATTTCGTTATCAAAGGAAAATGGATTTATTGAATTAAAGTTAAGATGCAAGAATGATGAAATCAGAAATATTCAGATGTATTCCAAAACAGTTTATGACTTAAGTTCAGAGACGAACTTAATTCAAAATACAATTATAGATGTAACAGATAAAAAGAATAATGAACATGAACTTGAGAGAGCGTTAAAAGAAAAGGTAGTACTGCTACAGGAAATCCATCACAGAGTAAAGAACAACCTTCAGATTATAAACAGCCTGCTGAGTCTACAATCCTTTTATGTTCACGACGAACACTTAAATGAGATAATCAATACGAGCAAGAACCGAATTAAGACCATGGCTTTAATACATGAAAACCTATATAAAGAAAACAATCTTTCGGACATTAATTTTGATGTATACCTGAATAAACTAATTAAAAATATATTTGAATCTTACAACACAAACGGGCAGAAGATAAGTTTACGGAATGAAATTGAAGAAATGGATTTGAATGCAGATAGTGCGATACATGTGGGACTTATTGTAAATGAACTGGTTACAAATTCATTGAAATATGCTTTTAAGGGGAAAGATAAAGGTGAAATTTTTATATCATTCAGCAAATGTGGGGAAAACAGGCACAGTCTAATTGTTTCCGATAATGGAATAGGGCTTCCGGCAGGATTTGACATAACCCAAGACAAAACACTAGGTTTTTTACTTGTACATAGTTTTGTTGACCAGATTAATGGCACCATGACTTTAGACCAAAATAAGGGGACAACATTTAATATTACATTTTAGTTAACGGGGTTAACTAAAACAGCTATTGCCATGAGGCGGCATAATCACCTGCATACCGGTCGAATAAAATGGGAGGGCGACCGAGCACTGATTCGATATCAGGAGATATTGTGGAACAAAGTCCTGCTCTAACTTTCCGATAAAAATCAGTCCACCGTTCAATCAAATCATGAGGAATTTTTCTATTTATCATAGTTTCGCGGGCGGCCTCTTCGGTGACCGGGACATATGATATCTTATCAAATATAACCTGGGAGATAATATCAACAACCTGAAAATGGCTAAGAGATTCCTGACCAGTCAGAGTATATGCTTTGCCGGAATGCCCGAAATGAGTAAGCGCTGTAAATGCGACAGCGGCAATATCACGCACATCGACGAAAGAGATTTCAGCATCGGCAGCCGGCAGGTGGAGTTCCTTAGTAGCCATTATTTCAGTATACATTGGACCAGAGTTAAAATTCTGCATAAACCAGTTTGGTCTAAGATGAGTAAATTCAACACCTGAAGCTTCAACATTTTTTTCCAATTTACGGAGCATAAAAGATTCATCCTGTTCAACTCCCATAGCAGTAAGATCAACTATATGCTGAACGTTCATTTGTTTAGCAAGTTCAATAAGGGGCATAGAAACAATATCAGAATGATTGTCGCCAGGGCGGACAGATAAAAATATTTTCTCAACCCCGTTAAGTGCAGGGGCGAAAGTTTCGGGGCGGTCGTAATCAAATTCAACGACATCAACGGTATTAAAAAATTTAGATGCATTGGTTACGGGATTACGAGTTGCAGCGCTGACAGATTCGCCATTTTCGATGAGCAGTCTTACAAGTTCACTACCCACCCTTCCAGTTGCACCGATTACCAGTATTTGTTTTGACATACGGCTTTTATTTTATTACATAATCTTATTTTGATTATGAATTTAATTATAAAATTATTATCAATTAATTTTGTTAGGCGGAAGCACAACAATTGTAAGCCAGAATTCTTCTATTGATTTAATAACTTTCATAAACTGATCCAAATCCAGGGGTTTCGTAATGTAGCAATTAGCGTGGAGATTATAAGTTTTCAAAATATCTTCTTCAGCTTTTGAAGTAGTTAAGATTACAACAGGAATTCTTTTCAGAGCAGGATCATTTTTAATTTCAGCAAGAAGTTCCCTGCCATCTTTTTTAGGGAGATTGAGATCAAGCAGAATAAGGTCAGGAACTTTAGCTTTTGCATATTTACCTTTTTTGAATAAGAAGTCTGAAGCTTCTTCACCATCCGTTACAACGTGAAGGTTATTTTGTATTTTACTTTCTTTTAATGCTTCTACAGCTAAGCGTGCATCACCAGGGTTGTCCTCAACCAATAGAATATCGATCGCTTTTCCCGTATAATCAGTCATATTATTTCCTTTTATTTAATGTAAAAAAGAATGTTGTACCGTGACCGGGTACAGATTCCAACCAGATACTACCTCCATGGCGTTCAATTGTACGTTTGCAGATTGCCAAGCCGATACCGGTACCAGGATATTTAGAAGAGCCATGCAATCTTTGAAATATAACAAAAACCCTGTCTTTATATTTAGAGTCGATACCTATACCATTATCTTTAACAGAGATGAGGATTTTTCCGTTTTGCTCAACAGAATTGATATAAATCTCGGGGGATCTGTCGCCCTTAAATTTGACAGCATTATCTATCAGATTCTGAAACACCCTCATAAGCTGAATTTCATCCCCATAAACTGAATTATGAGCGTTGTTAATAACAATAGTACCAGATTCAATTATTTTTTCATGGAGGTTAGTTAAAGCAAGACCAATAATTGAAGAGAGTTCAATATCAGCAAATGGTTTACCTTTTGTTGTAACCCTTGAATAATCAAGAAGATCATTTATGAGACGCTGCATCCTGGCAGCTCCATCGACGGCAAAATTTATAAAATCATTTGCATCGTTATCCAATTTATCTTTATACTTTTTACCGAGGAGTTGGGTATAACTTGATACCATGCGAAGTGGTTCCTGCAGATCGTGGGAAGCGACATAAGCAAACTGTTCAAGTTCAGCATTTGACCTGAGCAAATTATCGTTTAGTTTGGTTAATTCATTTTCTTTTTTCTTTAGTTCAGTCACGTCCCTGGCGGCTGCGAAAATACCCTGAATCTGTCCCAGCTCATCACGATAAAGAGATGCATTATAAAGTACATCGATCAATGATCCATATTTATGTTTTACAGTCAAGGGATAATCTTTAACAAATCCTTCAGAAAAAACCTTTTGATAGCCTTCATTGGCTCTACCAGGTTCAGTAAAATAATTGGAGAAATTGCTACCGATCAGTTGTTCCCTGTTTATCCCCGTCACCAGTTCAACTGCATTATTAACATCAGTTATTTTCCCTTCGGGGTTGATAGTTACGAGAGGGTCGAGACTTGCTTCCAGAAGACTGCGGTTATAAAGAAATGCTTCGCGCAAATCTGCCTCCATTTTTTTCTTTATTTCCTCTTTGTCGAACGAATCGAGGGCGAAAGAAATTTCGAGGCTGATCTCATTCATCATTCTAATTTCACTTTCATCAAAAAAGCCGAGTTCAGAAGAATAAACAGTGAGGGGGAAAAGCAAATTATTTTTTTGTTTAACTGGAAAAGCAGCTGACGACCTGAAGTTCATTTTCAATGCCTGAACTTTCCAGGGGGTCATACGGGGATCATTTTGAATGTCATTACAGACATTATACTGACCTGTTATAATTGAAGTACCAGTAGGTCCTTTTCGAAATTCGGAATCGTTAATTGAAATTAAAATTTTATCAAGATAGCCGTCATCATTACCGTAAGAGGACAGGGGTTTAACTAAATTTGTTTTTTCATCAATTCCCCCGATCCATGCCATCTTAAATTTTCCATATTCAACAAGAATCCTGCATGTTTCATCAAACAATTTTTGTTTATCATTAGTTTGAACAATTAAATGGCTGACCCAGCTTAGGACAGAATAGAGCCTATTTACACGTTTAAGGTGTTCTTCGGTATTTTTCCTTTCGGCTACTTCGGAATTAAGAAGGATAAATATCCATACCAGGATAGCCAGGCTGACAAGCGCACCGACAGGCAATAAAATGAATGTTCTTTGTGTGGAAGCGGTAGTTTTTTCTTCCCTCATTTTAAGAAGAGAAAGTTCCTCATTATCTGCATCCAGAAGAATATTATTTATCTTTACAATCAATTCAGGAAGCTTATTTTCCTGAATAAGCCTGATCGCGCTGTTTACACCTTCTGATTGTAAAACAAGAAAAGTTTTCTGCAAAATATCAAAACGTTTGATTACCAAGGGTTCCAATTGTCTGACTCTATCCTGCTGGTGCTGATTATCCTGAGTTAGTTCCTTAAAAATTTTCATTTCGGACTTAAATGATTCAGCTGCTTTTAGAGCCAGGTTACTGTATTTAATATCATTAAAAAGCAAATAATTCTGACGATACAGTTCGACATCTTCCAAATCAGATTGGAGTTCATTTATATGAAACCGGACTTCATCCGTATGAACCACCGAGATATAGGATTCACGCAAATTGATTGTACTTGAATTTGAATATAAGCTCATAACAAGTATCAGTGTCAGCCCAATGATAAACCCAATAGTAATTCCCCGTTTGAGGGACCAGGAAATCCATGATAAAGTGATAGCTAAACCAAAAGTACACAGGCTAAACATTATGAACGAAAATGCAGCAGGATATGCCATTGGATTATAATTTCCCAGCACATTACCAGTACCAAGTTTGGGATAATCATCTAAAGAAAAAAGACATACAATTACTGAAATAAAACTCAGTATAGCAGATATAACCGAATACTTTTTGAGTAAGCGAGGAGCGAGAAGTAATATTGAAAATGAAGACAGCAGAAATAAAACAGCAGTATTGGGAGCCATCCTGCCAGGGAAAATTGATCTTTTATCCAAATCTTTAGCCAAAAGCTGATCTATGCC
Organism: Ignavibacteriaceae bacterium; assembly: GCA_031292435.1. Taxonomy (GTDB): domain Bacteria; phylum Bacteroidota; class Ignavibacteria; order Ignavibacteriales; family Ignavibacteriaceae; genus Fen-1301. The sequence goes on along the minus strand of JARLHD010000106.1, from coordinate 7,201 downwards.
AAAGTTTATTCCGAAAATATATTCGAACAAAGTGACAGCAGAAATTATGAATACCAATGCGAATAATAACCGGAATGCAAGCTCATTATTTTTATATGCCGGAGAGTTTATCTGATCCAAGCGAAAAAGCAAAAGGAATCCTGACATTATAAATAAAACGGCTGCATTTACTTTCATCGTGATAAGATCAGGATAAACACTTTTGAAGAAAGTGAAATCAAAAATCCAGCCCGTGAGACTCAATACTCCTATAACTATTACCAAGCAGGCTGCATATTTAGTAATTTTCAAGGAGGAGGAATGCATTCTATTGTTCCTTATTAAATAAAGGGAGTGAGAAACAGACACTTGTCCCCTGCCCTAAATTGGAATCAATAATTAGAGGGACATTTATTTTTTGAAGTAAATCCCTACAAAGGACAAGACCAAGACCTGTACCGTGTTCACCCATAGTACCTTTTGAAGACTGGATTGTATCAGCATCAAATATATTAGAGCATTGTTCCGGTGTCATACCAATGCCATTATCAGAAATAACGACTTTAATGGAATCCGAACGGATGGCTGAGATACTGACTTTACCGGATTGAGGAGTGAACTTTAAGGAATTTGAGATTAAATTTCTGACAACGGTATAAATTATATTTTCATCTGCTACAACGTTGGTATTTTCCGGGCAGGTAAAAATAAATTGAATATCTTTATTTACGGCCATAAGAGAATAGAGATCAAAAGCTTTTTTTATAACATAATACAAATCAAACTTTTTAAGATCAAAATTTATTCTGTTTGTCTGGAGTTTTGCCCATTCCAGAAGATTCTCAAGAAGAATTAAGGTATTTTTAGAATATTCGAGAATGTAGGAGAAGCTGGCTTTAATATCTTCAAGAGACATATCGGCCAAATCATTATTTAAGATTTCTGAATATGAATGAATAGCCTGAAAAGGAGTTTTCAGGTCGTGGGCAATAATAGCAAACAGTTTATCTTTTGTTTTATTGAGGAGCTGGAGTTCTTCATTATATTTAATAACGAATTTTTGATCCTGGATTTTTTTAACCAGATTATCTCTTTCGATACCATAAATGATTGCCTTAGACAGGAGGAGCCCATCGAAATTACCCTTAACCAAATAATCCTGAGCGCCTTTAGACACAGCAGTCTGCCCCACCTGTTCATTATTCACACCTGTTTGAACAATTACCGGTATTTCAGGAAGGACAGAATGGACATGATCAAAAGTTTCAATCCCTACACTTTCAGGGAAATTTAGATCCAATAAGATTAAATCAGGCAGATTAGTTACTTTTTCTTTCAAGTTGTTTAAAGAAGAAACCCATTGAATTGAGAAAGTAAAATTTTCGTAATCCCTGAGATATTCCTTAATTAACCTTGCATCGCCGGGATTATCTTCAATAAGTAAAACATTTATGTTTATATTCTTATCCATGGTTAAATATCCTCTACATCAACTTACCCAAATCTAATTTATAAAAAAACCAATTCGATAATTACTTAGAAAGTATTTTCGAGGTTGAGACCTACATTTCCATCGACAATTACGACGATATGGAATGAATCAGAATTAGAATATACAGCGACAGAATTTAAATTATTTACAGAACCGAAAAGCAAAGGAGGGGATTTAGAATTATTTGGTTGCGGATTCAGGAATAAAGACATTTTTTCTTTAGCTGCCGCAATTTGTCCACCCAACTCCCAATGTGTCTGTTCAGAAATCATCTGGCGAAATCCAGAGTGCAGAAACCAATCGGCAGAATTAGCTAAAATATTTTTTGTTTCGATACTATAATCGAGATTTTTAATGTACAGGCTATCGTTAGCAATTTCATAATAAGGTGTTCCGGTAAGATAAATACTACCTTGTATATCGCCAGAAACATCAAGCTTGAGTACGGTAGTTTCTCCAGAGCCATATATGAGTGCTTCCTCAATATTGACCCCAAACTTTGATGCCACAAATTTATTGCCTACTAGTTTTTGTGAAATAATTTTAGAGGCAATATCAAAAGGAAGGTTTCCTTCCAAAACGACATGGGAGCCGGCCCGGGGCGCATTCAGATTTAGTTCCGGCAAGGGAGTGATTTGCACTGAGGGTTTTTGACCAAAAACGATCATTGGCTTTGCTACGATGCCAATACTTGTTGAAACTGAAAGCCCGCTTCCAGAAAATGGGGCAATACATGGGACGACAGGATTTACCATAAGCCAGATAGTAGAATCCAATTTAATAGGTTCCTGCAGCCTTGTCCACCCAGTACTACAGATATCCCTAAAATTAGAAATCTGTGCGATCCTGGAATCGACAGAGCTTACCAAATTATTAAGATTTGAAGTAAGTGCGGAGTTTAATAACGGAGTAACATCAAAATTCAATATTGTAACCCCACAGAGATTTGGAAAATTAATAGTATTAACTTTCGAGGTTGTTTTAAAGTGACCATCTTTTTGCAATTCGAATTTAGTACTAAGACTTATAATTGCCTCTCTTTTAGGCTCATTAAGTCCGCACGAGCCAATTTTTTGCCAACTTGAAGTTCCCGAAAAAGGATTGGGGACTGCCAGAGCGCCTGCCACCCAATATTTAAAATGAGCCTCGATAGTAAGAATATTCCCATTCATACTTATTTTGAAGGCATCTCTCCAAACATGGAACTTAGAGCCAATTGCCATTCCTAATTTACGCTGATCAGTATCTGTCCATGACGAATCAGAAGCAATCTCAACCGGAACATTCTTTTCTAGAAAATTTATTACAGGTTTAAGATTAATTGAAACAGGTATATTGACCAGGGAAAGCTGGATTGGGGAAGGTTCAAGGGATTTATTAAGCTGAGGCTTAGGTATGTTTACAGAACTGCCACACCCTGATTCAATAATTATCAGAAAGATGGAGAAATATATTTTTAATATTGATTTAATAAAATTCAATCATATCCCCCGATAAATATTGAATATGACCTGATATTCATGAAAAGAAATGAATAGTTTAATTATTTTTCTATAACTATATTGTGAAAATTAACTATTTATGTGGAGAAATTCGAATAGAAACTTCCAGTTTTAATCAGCTTTGCAATCCGCTAGACTGAAAATAAAAAAATAATCCAACTACTATTGAAATTTAATCAATTTACGATATTGTGGGGATTACTCCTGATCATCAAGTGTTGACCATCCGTACCTGGAAAAGTGACTTATTTGAGCACCGAGTACTTCCAGTATACCTTGATTAACATCGACTTTTACATATGCAGATTCAACAGGAATAATATTATCACCATCTAAATAAGAGAAGCGCAGGTCAGAAGTTTTATTTTTTGAAATATCAATACCCGTAAAAATAAGATCCAGACTTAGATCTCTGTTAAAACCAGGTGTGGTTGGTGAAAATTCAATGGACGCAGTTTCAGTGTTTACCGTATAAGATATATTCAATGTTCCTTTAAAAGCATGTTTAGGTATAGTCAAATTTGCTGAAAATGAAGCTTGTTTACCATCATTTATAAAGGATTGAACCAATGCGATGGAACCACCTTTATTACCATCAATTGATTTAGTAACCGTATATGTATTTTCAACCGAAAGGGTTGAAGACTGATTGATTTTCAACCATTGGCGGTTTGTTTGGATTTGGGATGTCTGGGGTTCCAGAATTGAATTTTCTTTTGCACAACCAGCAAGGATAAAAATTGCAAGGATTGGAATTAGTAAATAATACTTCATTATAGCACCTTTAGAAAGATTATAGAAAAATAGATTTAAAGCTAATAATGGCACAATGTTTATGCCATTTGATTTATATAGAGAAATCAACTGTTTTAGGATATGAATATTTTTACAGGTATTTATTACCATTTCAAATCAGTAATTATAGCAGATTTATAGATAAGTAACCATGAAAGGTGAGGTTATTAAATTGATAAACCAGATGGATTATATTTATATATAGTGTTGATATTTCGGAAATAATGAGTTAACCCCAGTTCCGATGCTTTTCTCCAATCTTTATTTGCTCCTTCATCATCTCCAAGGAAATATTTTGAATTAGCACGATTATAGTAGGCTAATGCGCAATTGGGGTCCAGTTTGATGGCCATATTATAATCCTGAATAGCATCAATATATTGATTTAAATTAATTCTTAAGTCCCCCCGGTTTACATATACTTCAGCTAAAGAAGGATTGAATTCGATAGCTTGATTATTTTTAATTTTTTTATTTAACGATGACATAGCCGATTCCTCAAAATAGTATTATATCATTTTATTTATTTGTGGAAAATGATACTATTAACATACAATATTGATTAATTCATAATAAAGGTACATATATTTTGTTGCTCAGGAAGTAATCAGAAACATATGTTTTTGTCATTACTAATTATTGTGATAAATACCTCATGTGACAATGAATATTATAAGTATTTATGCATACCGGATTATAAATAGCAGTTATTATCAGATAAAAAGAAGCTATATAATCACGTGAATAAATTTAGGATTATTAAGATCGGGCAAGAGGTCCCTAGTAGCATGAAAAACTTATTAATAGTGGAAGATGAGACAATTATAGCTCGAGACTATAAAGTAATGATTGAACATAATGGGCATCATGTAATCAAAATTGTGAACAATGGCAAGGATGCGATAGAAGTAGCAATTGAAAGTAATCCAGATTTTATTCTTATGGATATTAACATAAAGGGTAAAATGAACGGAATTGAAGCCGCTGAGGAAATTTACAAGAAGCAGATAAAATCAAAAATTATTTTTATAACTGCTTATGATGTTACGAACTATGTTTTTCCTGAATTCAAACATTATTTTTTGAACAAACCAATCCTTAAGAACAACCTATTAAACATTCTAAATAACTAAGCAGACGAAATAGTCTTCAAATTAAAGGGTAAATTGTTATGAGGAAGATTGTTTTATGAGACCTATTTGGACTGGTTCAATCAGTTTCGGTTTAATAAACATACCAATTAAACTATTTGCGGCAGTAGAGGAAAGCAACCTTGAGCTGCATATGCTTGACAGCAAAGACCATGCGAATATTAAATATAAACGCGTTAATGAAAATACAGGTAAAGAAGTAGCTTACGAAGATATAGTAAAGGGCTATAAGGTAGACGAAAAATACGTTATATTGGATGATGCTGACTTTGAAGCAGCTGATGCAGAAAAGAGTAAGACAATTGAGATAGTAAATTTTGTAATTGAAAGGGAAATTAATAGTATATACTATGAAAAACCTTATTACCTGGAGCCCGACAAATCATCCATGAAGGCATATGCCCTGCTCCGGGATTCACTGCAAGCTTCAGGGAAGGTAGGAGTGAGTACATTTGTTTTAAGAAACAAGGAAGGATTAGCTATTCTAAAACCTTATGAAAATGTAATTGTATTAAATAGAATCCGATTTGTACAGGAGATCAGGGATACTTCAGAATTAAATTTACCTCCGGTTACAAAAGGCAAAACAAAAGAACTGGATATGGCTAACAAACTTATAGATCAACTTACTGAAAATTTCAACATTGATAAGTTCAAGGACACCTACACTGCAAAGCTGTTAAAGATTATTAAGGATAAATCAAAAGGCAAAAAACTTGTTTATCCAAAACTCAGAGTTGTTACGAAACAGAGCGATGATTTAATGAGCATGTTAAAGGCAAGTTTAGAATCCAAAGGGCGGAAAGCGTCTTAGATCATTTTGTATTTTTAGTTATAGTTTTTATGATCTTATGTAAATCAGCCCCTTTACCTAATACAGCTTTCCAAATATCTCCTTTTTGATCCAAACGTTTAAGAATAGTTTTAATTGAAAATTGTGAAGGAGTTAATTTTTCATTTACTTCCTTCCAATCTAAAGGAGTTGATACCGGGGCTCCGGGTCTTGGTCGGACAGAGTAAGGAGCAGCTAATGTTTGTCCTTTTCTATTTTGCAAGAAATCAATATATATTTTTCCCTGTCGTTTCTTAACTGTTCGAATAATGGTAGTAGTATCGGGAAGACGAAAATTAACGGTATGGGCGATTAATTCTGCGAACAATTTTACACTTTCATATTCATACCGTGCAGCAAGGGGAATATAAATATGCAAACCAGTAGCTCCTGAAGTCTTGCAATAACATTCAGTATTTAATTCATTAACCACTTCTCTAACAACCAAGGCTGCTTTTACCACTTCTTTAAAATCAATATCCCCCGGATCCAGATCAATTACAACCCAATCAGGTTTTTCAGGTGTCCTAATAGTAGAATTCCAGGGATTTATTTCAATACAACCCAAATTTATCATGTATAATAATGCAGCTTTATCATTACAGATCAGATAATCAATATTTCCATTATTAGAATCAGAATATATCTCAGTTGTTTTTAACCAGGAAGGAATTTTAGTTGTGTCCACATCTTTTTGGTAGAAATTTTTTCCATTTATTCCGTTGGGAAAACGGTTCATTGACTGCGGGCGGTCTTTTAAATAAGGCAGAATAAATTGAGAAACTTCATTATAATATTGTACCAGATCTCCCTTAGTAATGCCTTCACCAGGGAAAAAGACCTTTTCCTGGTTTGTAAGATGCAACGTGATTTTGCCGACCTTCATATCATAATCATTGCTGACACCTTCTATTGTATTTTTTTGATTCTCAGAAGTAATCATAATATCCCCCGGGTTTTTATCAATTCTTAAGCCTAAGTAAACCGGATGCCGTAAGTATCCTTCATCAGTTCTTTCAGAATATTTAACCTGGCATACATGTTTTGGTTTAAGCCATTGAATTTTTCCATTGAGCCGGATTTTTTCATTTAGAGGAGACGTACTAATAAAGGAATGTTTAAATAGAGAATATAATTCCTTTAAAGATTTTTCATTAAACCCTGTTCCACAATTTCCGATATATTTTAATTCTTTACCCTGGAATTGAGCAAGCAATACGGCACCAAAATAACTTCTAGCACCCTTAGGTTCAGTAATTCCAATAATGAGGGCTTCTTCCTGCCGGGTAATTTTGATTTTAAGCCATTCACTGCTACGTTTACCAGAGCGATATGGGCTAAGAGAATCCTTACCCATTATTCCTTCAAGATGTAATTTCCGGGCCTTTTCGAAAAAAGCAACTCCTTTTTCGACAATGTGATCAGAATAAATAACATTGTTGAGCTTATG
>JARLHD010000105.1 GCA_031292435.1 Ignavibacteriaceae bacterium | reverse complement strand
TAAAATAAATCTGTGGTAATTAAAAAATGAATAATAGAATTATGAATTATTATATTCTTTTATTTTAGATGAAGAAATGAATCAGAATTTATTTGAGCATAGGGTTTATGTGTTCTAAATTGTGTTTCATGTACCAATTGATTTTCATGTAAAGCGCGCCACACTTCAGAGAAATAATCCAAATTATATTCTCTCCCAATTAACAAGTCCCATTGTCATTAAATGTTGAAACATATGCATTTAGAGCATATGGAATTAATAAAGAGTTATTAAATGTGATTCCTATTGTGATCAATTCTTTTCGTAATGAGAAGGAATAAATTTCAAAGGGTAATTGATATTAAGTAAAAAAAAATAAAGGAATTTAATATGATAAAAATATCCAGATTTCTGTTTTATGCATCACTATTTATTTGCATGATTAGCTCATTTTCCTTATCCCAGCAGTCTGATGTTAAACTTAAACGATTAACAACCGATGCTGATTTAATTGTTACCGGAAAGGTTTCAGGAAATAAATCAAATTGGAATAATGACAAAACAAGAATTTATACAATTGCAACTTTAGATGTTGACGAATACCTGAAAGGAAATAGCAGCGGAAGTACAGTAGCAATAACTTACCCGGGCGGAGAGGTAAACGGTATTGGTGAATTGTATACTCACATGCCAAAATTCGAGAATAATGAAGATGTACTGGTTTTCTTAAAAAAGGATGATAAGAGTTATAAAGTTTTCGATGGGGAAGAAGGGAAAATCAAAATTATCAGAGATGAAAAGACCGGGGAGAAGATAACCAGTTCAAATGTTCGGATAGAAGATCTGAAAACTCAAATTAAAAAATATTTAACTAAATAAAATAAATAAGCCTGAAGGAACCTCATGCCGGGACCTTCTCATATTATATTTCAATTTTAAGAGGATATGATATTATGAAAAGATTTATGACTAAGACTTTATTTCTTACGACACTATGTGTATTATTTATGACTGCATTTAACAATTCAATTGCTCAATTCAGCTATAGCAAATCTTACGTGTTTGATGGACAATCCAGCCAGCTTTATGTTTATGATGGGCAGCCGGCAAATGCAGGTGCAAATCAAAATGGATTTCAATTTTTTAACAGCTCTTCTGCAAACAATAAAATAACGGTACAGGCATGGATTTATCTCATCGGTGACACCCCCCCCAATGTTCAAGTCCCTGTAATTTATAGAACTGTTAATAATGGTTCAACATTTAATATGTATCTAAAGAATAATGTGGGCTATTTTTCTATAGGGAATAAAAATATTGCAACAGTTAATACAAATAAATTACCTGCTTTTCAGTGGATTGAACTTACAGGTTCATATGACGGGTCTAAGCTAAAAATCTATCTGGGAGCAAACTTAATTGCCAGTACTTCTTTTAGTATGACGTCGGGATGTACTGTAACCAATGGAACTACCGGTTTATTTGTCGGGAAATCCAGTACCGGTGTTTTCAGCGGTTTAATTGACGAGATAAGAATATATAATACTGCATTAGAAACTGATGATATAGCTGAATTCGGTAATGAAGAGCCCGGTGAGCTTTCCCAATGGTTGAGGGGGAAATGGTCTTTTACAGCTATCGTTCAGGGAAACTTATCTCCCGATTCATCCGGGTATAAAAATTATTTATTTGTAAGTAATGTAAATCAGGTTGTTTCTACTTATCATTTGCCTTTCTTTGTAGTCACATCAAATTTAGATGACCACGATGCTTCTCCTGGATCGGGAACAGCTATTTCCACAAATGGACAGGTTACACTCAGATCTGCAATTGAAGAAACCAATACACATACGGGGCAGCAATTAATCTATTTTTATGTTCAGGGAAATCCAGTAATTCAACCTTTATCTGCTCTGCCATCAGTTAACCAACCTGTGAATTTGAATGGAACATTGCAAAGTGGATATACCAATTCTCCTCTTGTTCAAATAACCGGCTCTTTTGGAAATCTTACTTTATCGGGAGGCGGGAGTATCGTTTCAGGATTGAACTTTAATGCTTCACAAGGATTTGGATTAATATTATCTAATATCGGCAATAACAACATTATGGCTAATCAGATATCAGGTTTGAATGTCGGATGTCCGGGAAATAATATTACATCAAATATTATCGGGGTAGGTTTGAATCTTTCTTCAACAGGTGGAAATAATCTAATCGGGAATAATCAGATATCAGGGTTAACAGTGAACTCTTCCGGAAATCTTATCAGAGCAAATACTTTTAAGAATACTGGAGGAGACGGAGTATCTTTTGGCGCCGGTGCCTTGAATAATATATTATTAAACAGCACCATATCAGGAAATATCGGTAATGGTATTTCATTAATTGCAGGCGCAGGTAATAATTATTTATCAAACAATATTATTTCCGGAAATACCGGAAACGGGATTTCTCTGACGAGTGCTAAGGGAGACTCAATTTATAATAATACGATAGATTCTAATTCCTTAAATGGGGTTATAATTACAACAGCAACAGGAAATACTATATCAAATAATACTGTGAATGGAGATTCTTTAAATGGCATCTCAATCAACAACAGTACAGGTATTATCACTGGAAATAATATCTCCGGTAACCTTGGTGTCGGCTTATCTTTTAATAATTCTACAGGAAATAAAATAACTAACAACACTATTGGTACTAATACTCCGGGGGGTGTTTCCCTTTCGAATTGTACAGAAACTCTTCAGGGTAATACAATAGCAGGAAATTTGGGTTATGGGGTTTCAATAAATGCTTCTTATGATGTTATTACGGGAAACTTAATATCCGGAAATTCAAGTTATGGTATTGTAATTAATGGAAATAACAATTCCGTTAATGGAGATTCTGTTTTTAATAATGGAACCTCCGGTACAGGAGCAGGAGTATTTGTACAATCAGGAAACAGCAATTCAATTTTGAATAATTCTATATACGGTAATTCTGTACTTGGAACACAGTTAGGAGCATCAGCAAATAACTCACAAACATATCCGACTCTGAATTTACTATATACATGGCAGGATTCGACTGCCTTGCCAAATATTCAAGGTGGCTCAGCTATCCAGGGAGTTCTTAAAAGCAATCCCCTTAGCAATTATAAAATTCAATTCTTTGCTAATCAAGGTTTAACTACCAGAGAAGGCAGACGCTTTCTGGGTGAAGTACAGGTGACAACCGATTTAGCAGGTCAGTCAATCTTTGTTGGAAATATAAAAGATGCCGTTTTATCAGGTGGGGAAGTCGTAAGTGCTACAGCTACCAGTTTAGATAACAGCAGCAATCCGTTAAGCACTTCTGAATTCTCCGCAGCAATTACCCCTACTGCTGATGACGGGCTTCACTATAAAGTAAACACTACTTTAGCAGGAATTCCTCTCCACTGGAAGGATGGAAAAACAAATTATCAGATTGCACCATCAGTGGCTGCACTGGGTTATACCGGACAAGTGGTAAATGGTTTTGCTGCATGGAATACAGTAAACCAGCTGCATTATACACAGGTAACTTCAACAAATACTGAACAATGGGGAGGTAATCCTGATGGCATTAACAATGTTGTTTGGATACCTGACACGAGTCAATGGCAAAGTATTGTTGGCGCCCCGACTGATGTAATTTCAGTAACAAGAATAAGATATAATGCTTTAAATGGTGAATTAACTGATGCTGATATTGCTTTTAACGGACAGCCAGTTTCTCTTTCCGGACTGGGGCAGTTTTACTGGGCTTCAAACGGAGATGCCACTAAACTTGATGTGCAAAATGCCGCTACTCATGAAATCGGACATTTTACCGGGCTAGCGGATTTATATAACCCCGGTGATTTCCTTTATACGCTGGATATGAAGAATAATAATCAGGGGGCTACTATGTTTGGAAGGATAAATGTAGGTGAATTTTATAAACAAAATGTGCATCCTCTTAACGTTGCAAATCAATCTTCTGTTTTAAATTATGATATAGGCGGTATCAATTTTATGTACAGCCATCTTGGTGCGACATATTATGATATCGCTTTAGTATTTGATGGTTCGGTTGATTTCACTTCACCTGCTGCGTTAAATGGCTTTGCTTTTTCAAGGAATTCAGCAGCCGAACTGGTTGCTAACTTAAGAATCGGAGACAAGATAGGCTGGATAAACGGAACAAATAGTGTACAACCAATTGATACATCATTTAATCAAATTATAGGAAGTCTGTCTACTTTGCAACCTAACCTAACCGGTGGAACCCTTGCAGACCGAATTACTGCCGCCGAAAATATGTTTAATCCCGCCTCAACTAATAAAAAGATAATACTACTGTTCAGTGCAGGCGAAATAACGCCGGATTCATTAGTTACAAATCTTACATTCAATCCTAATATTAAGATTTATACAATGGGCTATACAGGAATTACTGCCGGACAGGATTTGATGAGCTGGTTAGCAACTAATACCGGTGGTGAGTATTATAAAATTGACAGCTCGGGTGATATACCTACAGTTACAAATATAATCTGGCTCAGGCTGCTTGGTTTGCAAATATCCTATCTTTCCGGTGAAATCAGCAGTGATTTATTTGCCAGCGGATTGGCATGGCAGGGGGGATTGGCATGGCAGGGTGGTCTTGCATGGCAAGGCGGAATTGCATGGCAGGGGGGATTGGCATGGCAAGGCGGGCTTGCATGGCAGGGAGGACTTGCATGGCAGGGAGGACTTGCATGGCAGGGAGGATTGGCATGGCAGGGAGGAACTCTTGCAATGGGTCTTTCCTGGAAAGGAAGTGAATATTCCCTCGCATTATTGCCTCCCGGGATAACTGTTACGCAACCGGGGGTAATTCCGCCGGGTGCAATTACACAAAGCAATTACACTTCCTCTCCATTTGGAGTTGATTTCTTTAATGGTTTCGGTTCCGGATATCCATATAAATTTTTCAGAATTAATCATCCCGGTATTGGCGGCTGGACTTTTGCAAT
>JARLHD010000104.1 GCA_031292435.1 Ignavibacteriaceae bacterium | reverse complement strand
GAAGCAATTGGTATTTCCATATCAAAGATAGTATTTATCGAAGCCGGGTTATTTCAGATAAAACAATTCGGATCTGATTTGTTGCCTTATGATTTTGGCTACTTGATGGGCCTTCATTTTCGTATATAATTCCCTATAATCTATAAAATATTATTTGTTAAACAGACCCTTACATTTTAAATGTACCTATTTAAATGGAAGATGTTTATTTTTCACATATTAAGACACCTTCAAATTATATTACTTTTATAATCCCTTAAAATATCTATTTCAAATACTCTATGAAATTCTTCCCATTACTTTTATTATTCTGTGCTCCGCTGCTTTCACAGGACCTGTCTGCCTCATTTCCTGATAGGTTTATTCACACAATGATTTATGAATCCGGTAATATAAAATCTTTTCTCCTTCCTGAAGAACTGGTAGCTTCAGAACAATTTGGAATTAGCTATTCTGGCGTTAAAAATAAATTCTTAATCTCAAATGATATTGATCCCGAAATAAAAGAAGGTATAAAAAACGGATTGCTCCACTTTGATCTGAAAAATGAAATACTTAAAAATAATTATTCCCGTCTGACTTTTAGTGTGCCTGAGAAGAATTTCCAAAGGCAATATTATTTCAAAGATTCACTCCTCATATCTGCACCGGCGTATTTTTCCGCCGGATGGATAATTATCACAAGCCGGTATTTCGAATTCCATGTTTCTGATCCATCTTCAATAAATGAATACTCGATAAAGAACCTCGATAATTTTGTTGATAATATTTCAAAAAGATTAGGATTAAGTTCAAAGGATTTGGCCCTTCTTTCGGATAAAAAAATAAAGTATTTTCTTTGCAGGGATGAAGCAGAAATAAAAAATCTTACCGGGTTTAACACTATGGGAATGTATTACCTCCCTTATGATTATTTAATTACAATCTATAACAGCCATTACCATGAACTCCTGCATCTGCTTATGAATTTCAAACTTAAAACCCTTCCTCTCTATACTCTCCCTTT
>JARLHD010000103.1 GCA_031292435.1 Ignavibacteriaceae bacterium | reverse complement strand
AGCGCCGCGCTTATAAGCGGTAGATAAATTATTAATAAATACATCAGCTTTTGGAGGGATTCGAACCCTCGACTTGTTTCTTAGAAGGAAACTACTCTACCTTCTGAGTTACAAAGGCCTTATGAGCATACAAGGATTTTATTCCGTTCGCCCGTCAGCCCGTCAGGTCGAACTATAAACTCTTCTTGAGACGGGTACTATTACCCCCTCAAGCTCTCAGCTCTGAAGACTGGACCTCGTCTAGTGAGGGGGTAAGGGGCGGTGGGCAGCTCGGCTTACCTAACTTACTTGTCTTGGTTTTTCTCGCTTTCCTCTTCTTATAGAGAGGTCCCCCCCCTATACATATAAAGACCCACAAGGGGTCTTATTTGTTGCTAGGGAAGATTAAGTAGTTTTCAATTCATCCGATAACGGGTAGGATAATTAAGAAGTATCCGAAATAGAATACTGTACTTATTTGGCCAATTTCAACATATGGTGATTCAACAGGACACATTCCTATTCATGTTAAGATTAAGAAGTCTGCTACGAAGAATCAGAATATATATTTAGCTATTGGTCTGAATTGTGAGCTTTTGATTATTGAAGTGTGTGTAAATGGTAGTGTTATTAATACTAATAAAGATGATGCTAACGCAATTACCCCCAATAGTTTGTTTGGAATACTTCTTAAAATAGCATAAGCGAATAAGAAATATCATTCAGGAACAATATGAGGAGGTGTTACAAGAGGATTAGCCATAATATAGTTATCTGGGTGACCTAAAGCGTTAGGCGCAAAGTGAACTAAATATACTAAAGCCATTATAACTACTAAGAATCCTACAAGATCTTTGATTGTTAAATAGGGGTGGAATGGTATTTTATCTATATTGGCTGGAATTCCAACAGGATTAGATGAACCGTATTCATGTAGGGCTATAAGGTGCATTAAAGCTAAAGCTGCAATAATAAAAGGTAATAGGTAGTGTAAGCTAAAGAATCTGTTTAAAGTAGCGTTACTTACACTGAATCCCCCTCAAACTCATTGAACTATATCTGTTCCTATAAATGGTATAGCAGAGATTAAGTTAGTAATAACTGTTGCTCCTCATAAACTCATTTGGCCTCATGGTAAAACATAACCAATGAAAGCAGTAGCCATCATAACGATAAATAAAACTACCCCGATTCCTCATACCATGTGTTTTAAGTAACCTCCATAATAAATTCCTCTTGCTATGTGAATATAAACGGCAATAAAGAACATACTGGCTCCATTGGCATGTAAATATCTTAGTACTCAACCGTAGTTAACATCTCTCATAATGTGTTCTACAGAGTTAAAGGCTAAATCTACATGAGGAGTATAGTGCATAGCTAAGAATATACCAGTCAAGATTTGTATAACAAGACATAATCCTAAAATAGATCCGAATCCTCATAAATAAGTCAAGTTAGAAGGTTCTGGTAAATCAATTAACATGTTGTTAACCAGACGTAATAAAGCGTGGTTTTTAAGAAGTCGCATTAAGACATAACGGGAATCGAACCCGTGAGTCAACGTTCGGCCATATTTTACCTACCGGTCAACTCAACCAATTAGCCTGCCTGTTATTACACAGTCTATGAGCTCATCGAGCTTAATTAAAATACCCTATTAACACCTCGCCGAGCCGAGCCGAGCCGAGCCGAGCCGAGCCGAGCCCCCCCCTAGAGCTAAAGTCTAGGGGGTGTTCTATACTCTTATTTATTAGTAGATGTAAGCTTAGCATCGCCTGGGTTCGAACCAGGGGTGAAATTGTTTTACAGACAACCGCCTTAACCGCTCAGCCACAATGCCTATATGCTTAGTTTATTTGGGCGGGTGGTTGGGCAGAGGAGGTCTGTACTACATAGCATCTATATTGTTATATTAGCACAAAACAGAAGAAGATTATAATCTCCTTTCCCCCCTCATTCCTTATAATACTTGACTTGTTCTACTTACTTGTTCGAATATGTCTTGTCTTTTAATTTCTCCTTCATGCCCTAATGTTAATACTATTGCTCCTACCATAGCTAATAATAATATATAACCAGCCAGTATTAAGAAGAACCCTAGATCGTCAAATAATCGTAGTCCCAGAAGTTCTATGTTAGTAAATGATGATATTTTAGCATAAGATATCGCTGTTGTAGTTTCAAGGACATCGGCAGGTATTGGAGGTAAACTGTATTTTAATCCAATATACATTACAAGTCCCATTATTAGTCCAACTGGTACATATCTTGTAGCATTATCTCTCAATTCTACTAATCGTATATTTAATAATTTCAACACGAATATAAATAATATTGCTATCGCCCCTACATATATTATTCATAATATTATACCCATATATTCTACCCCTAGACTAAATAGTAAAACAGTAATATTACCGAATACCATTACTAAATTCCATACAGAGTTAACAGGATTTTTGCTTGTTATTACTCTCAAGGCAGTAAAGACAGCAGCTAGAGAGAAGACGTAAAAAATAAGGTCGTAAAAGAACATAAGT
>JARLHD010000102.1 GCA_031292435.1 Ignavibacteriaceae bacterium | reverse complement strand
GAGAATCATACAGGAGGAAAAAGAACCCAACTTTTGATGCGGGAAAACAAAAAAAATAGTTAACTTTGAAAACGCTAAAAGTAGTTTTTAGGTGGTCAAACCTTTTGAACCTGACTGGTCAATATGCTGGCCCTCGACACTTAAGAAAGTTTATAGTAAAGCATATTCATGAGGTAACACTCAAAGATGAAGATGAATTGTTTGAAGAACTTGATAACGCAGTAAATAAAATTAAAAAGGAATTATTTGTTGATTTTATTGGACAAAGAGGTGAAACCCTGTAGAAAGAATTAACAACAATATTCACTTAAAATTAATTTGATAACACTTGGCAAAAATCCGGATGACAGAATTTGCAATCTTTGTTTAAATCCTGTTAATTTACTTTCTGAAGACCATGTCCCGCCTCGTTGTACAGGGAATAATGGTGAAGGTATATATTCAAATTGTTTTACAAATCTCCCCATTTTGACAATACCTTCTAGTATTTATTCTGAAGGAATTAGTTATCGTACTATTTGCCATGGCTGTAATAATCTTTTAGGATCGAGGTATGATAAAGCTATTTCGAAATTATATGGAACTGTACGACATAGTTCGAAGAAACTTAATATCGAGTTGAAAATTCGTCCTAATGCTATTATGAGAGGCACAATGGGGCATTTTATTGCAGCAAAAACTACGCATAAAATGTCTGTAGCAGATGAGATATTCCGACAATGCACTAATCAACCGGAATACGAAATTCCAGACACAATTCATTTTTATGTGATCTTTAACCCGCTTAAGGAGATTCGTATTATTCGAGATATTATGATGATGGCCGGAACCAATACTGATAATGCTTCTATATTAAATATTATTAAAATTGATCCAATTGCCATGATTATATCAGATAAACCTTTTTTCGGTTCCTTTTTTATGGATTGGAATTGTTATACTAAAATCCATTGGCAAAAAGAGATTAAGATCATCTTGAATTTGACTGATATCCTTCCACAGGGAATGCCAGAAAATGATTCAAGATTTGTACGGCTGTTAGGGAAATATGCATATGAATCAATATGTGCAACAATAGAAAAGAGAACAGCATAGTGGGTATCGGAACATATAATGGATTTTCAAACTATTAATATTCTTTAATACTCCTATATATTTTTTCAGTAGTAATTTTAGAAATATTCTTTTTGCAAAAACGATTCCAAATAATTAAGTACTGTTCAGCTGAATCCTGACCTTTTGATTTTTGAAAATAAATATGATCATTTTCTCTTAATTCTAGAGGTTTGATCTCGCCAAAATAACTCCCGCAAATTATAACAGCACGGACATGTTCGAAATCATATACATACTCTTCAAGGATATGTATTGTTTTATTTAAATCATTAAATTGAAAATAAAAATCAGGGGCATATATTACTATAAGATTTGGATGATCTAATGGCAGTTGTTCTTGTTCTTTTTTTATTTTGAATTTCATCCTTTGAACATCATTTGACTCGGATGGTGGACCATCAAATTCGCCGACATTACAACCGTGTTTATTTGCCCATTTTTGCAATTTTTCCTTTTTATCAGGTGTAGATAAACCTAGGGTAATAACATGATCAATTATCAATGTTCCAAATCCTTGCTTTTCTGCAACAGATTTTGACAATTCTTTGATTTTAGAGATTAGTTCATTCCTATGATTAAGGGATAATGGCTTGTAAACACGACCAGCCGTCTCCAAAAATCCATAACCACGAGTCGCAT
This sequence comes from Ignavibacteriaceae bacterium, assembly GCA_031292435.1. Classification (GTDB taxonomy): domain Bacteria; phylum Bacteroidota; class Ignavibacteria; order Ignavibacteriales; family Ignavibacteriaceae; genus Fen-1301. Next base: position 43,152 of record JARLHD010000102.1, on the reverse strand, counting down.
TAAATAATTCGTCTTCTGTTTCTTGAGCCTTTATTTGATTTTCTGAATAATTCAAAAAAGACACCTCACAGTATAATGTTTCCTGAGTAAACGAATCAATTATTTTTATATCAGGTACTTTATTACCATTACCAATTTTAACACAGGGATCAAATTCAATTTCAAATCCAGCTTTACAAAATTTATATGCACTTTCTAAGACTGACATAGCTTCACTATACTTTTGCGGATTTTTAAGTCTCTCTAATAATCCTTCATATTGAGGGAAATTTTTAACCAGTAAGATTCTTTCCGCAATATCTACGAACCATAATCGGGTAGTTCGAACATAATTAGTAATGAATTTGAAAAAGGGATGCCTTATGGGACTATAATTTTCCTTTAGGAAATCTTCTCCAAATTCAATTTTCAGGAAATTCAGGGCTTCTTTAATTCTGATTCTCTCTATTTCAGAGAGCCCTAAAATCTCATCGCTTTGGTCAGCAATTGCGTCCCAATCTTTTATTTGATCTAATGTTAAAATACTCATAGATTCTTATAATATTTCTTGATGTGTATTTAAATATTTAAACTAATAGATTATTAAGATTATATTAATAATGGATAGAGATTAATTCATTTTTAGAAAATAACTATAATTCAAACCATTAAAACTATATTTATAATAATAAATATATTGTAATAAATTAGAACAATGAAAAAGAACACGATTCATAGTAATAAAAATCCAATCCCAGATGAAGTCTATGATTTGGGACTAATTACCATAGCACGATTTGGTAACAAAACACTAATGAAAAATAATTCGTCAATGGATGAATTATTAGATCTTAAAAAAAAACATGCTGAATATTATCCCGAATTAGTTAAGGAAATTAACGAATCGATTATATTAATAAGAGAATTTATCAAACGCTATGATCCAATTCAAATATTGTACTTAAACTATTTTAATTTTTTAATTAGCAATAGTGAGATTCAATCTGAGCATCAGTTATCTGAAGAACAGATTATTTCATTAAGAATGATTGATTATATACAAAGCGTTATTGCTGCAACTCCCATCAGGGAAAATCCATCCAAGATAACACCCGATAATATTGAAGAATTAAAAAACATTGTTACCAAACTTTACAAAAACCTTTCTTTGCCTTATCTGCTTTGTAGATCAGGTTATGAAAAAGCAAATAACTCAAATTATGATTATGATAACGATAAACTTTTTGTTCAGTTTTTTGCCGAGTGGGTGAGTATTAGAGGGAAAAGATATATTGTACACAATATCCCCTATTTACAAGATTTATTATCTCCTCATGAAGAAATATTTCAGGAACTTTTCAATTTAACTGTGAAGGAGTTTTTATCAGGATTAACTGAAATCCAACATTTATTAACCACTGGATTCCAAGAATCAAGAGAGCATTTTCAGACTGTATTTAGTAAAGTTTATCCTTATATAAGTGAAGAATATGAATCGAGAGAAAGAACTTTTCAAATATTAAAAAAAATCTTTGATGGAGATAAGGAATTGACTGAGCTATTTAAAAATACATTAGGTAAGGTATTCGGGTTAGAACTTTTTGATGTAAGGAAAAATACAAATTGGCCTGATAAATTTATAAGAATGTTATCATATGAACCTGGTGAGGAGTTGGAATTCTTTAGCGAGGGAGATTATAAGGGATGGCCACTTAGAATACAGCCGATTAAAAAGAGACCATTTCTTTTCATTGATGATAGCTATTATTGTTTCGATTACATAAATCTTATGGATAATATTTATAGGATTATGCAAAAACTCATCCTAAATCTTAAACCTTCCTATCAAGAAGAATGGAACCGTAAACAAAAAGAGATCTCAGAAAAATTGCCGATTCAAATATTGGCAGAAATATTGCCAGGAGCTGTAACATTCAATTCAGTTTATTTCCGTTGGTTTTCATCGGATAATGAGAAAAAAGATTGGCAGGAAACAGACGGTATCATCATTTATGATGACCACATAATAATAATAGAGGTAAAAGCTGGTGCATTTACCTATACTAGCCCTGCTACAGATTTAACTTCTTATATAGAATCAATAAAAAATTTAGTATTAAAACCAGCAAAACAAACTATTAAATTTATAAATTATTTAAAAAGCCAGGATAATGTCGATTTATTTAATAAAGATCATCAGAAAGTTGCAACTATTGCTTTTAATAACTTTCGACAAATAACTGCTTGTTGTGTTACAGTTGATAGTTTTACAACTATTGCTGCAAAAGCAGAAACATTAAGTTCAATAGGTATAAATATTACGGAGTATCCTGTTTGGGTTGTTTCCTTAGATGATTTAAGAATTTATAAGGATATATTTAACTCACCCTATGTGTTCTTACATTACTTGGAAGAGCGACAAAAAGCGATACTTTCAAAGTCTATTATTCTTGATGATGAACTTGATCACTTGGGTTTATATTTTGAACATAATTATTATTCTGACTATGCAGAGGATTTTAAAAATGTTGAGATGCGATGGGATGGTTATAGAAAAAATATTGATATCTATTATAGCAATCTTTATTCAAAGCGTGCGCAAGCTATTATCCCTTCTCAAAAAAATATCCCACCACTTTATCAATCAATAATAGAAATTGCATCAAAAAAATATAAAAAGGGTTACGCAGCTGCCATATCCTTACTATTAAGTTTTAATGGTGATTCACGAAATGGAAAGGATCTGGAAGTAAATAACCTGTTAAAAAAACAGATCGAGTTTAAAAGACCTATGCCTCTGAACTTTTTTTCAGATATCCCAATAGTTATTTTTTGTCGGCAACAGGAATTTCAATATCCAGATTTAGATTGGATCACAACATATTTATATAAAACGGTATTAGGGACTAGAAAAAATAAAGTATTGGGTATAATTCTTGATTATCATAATTGTATAATATTTGACGTTGAGTTTCTTTGGATAGTAAGTGAGGATATTCCGATTGATGAAATTGATAAATTAAAAAATGGTCTAACAGAAAGATATAATTCACTAAGGGATATGTATCTCAAGATGACAGGCAAAAACAAAATAGGGAGGAATGATTATTGTCCATGTGGAAGTGACAAGAAGTTTAAAAATTGTCACGGTTTTTTAATCTAATAGATAGGTCTATTTTTCTGTTTACTTATTCCGAAATAATTTTGAGAATTATTCCATGTCGAAAGGACATGGATTTTTTTTTACTTGTTTATCCGTTATTATTTTATTCCTCTTGTCAATATTCTTGCTAATTCAGAGATATGAATCATATTGGTATCTCAGATTATTTTTCCTGCTCATTAACAATCTCTTTTTTAGGTTCGTCTAAACTATCTCCTACTCGATATTTCTCAACTGAGTAAGTGGATTTCAAGTCAGTTCAAATAATTTAAATCCCCCAAATACGATTTGTTGATTATAGACGATATCGGCTATATACAACAGAACAGAGAAGAAATGGAGGTTTTGTTCACCCTATTATCTGAAAGATACGAACGAGGAAGTGTAATGTTGACAAGCAACTTACCCTTCTCTAAATGGGAACAAATATTTAAGGATCCTATGACAACTGCAGCAGCTATTGACCGGCTGGTTCATCATTGTATAATACTTGAACTAAACTTACCAAGTTACAGGCTGGAAGAATCTAAAAGAAAGAAGACAGAAGGAGGAGATAAAGTTGCAGAAAGTAGATAAAATAAACCGGTAATTTTAATTGTCGTTTAAAGGTAATTATAATTGACTTTGATCAGTCACTATATTTTTTGCCAATGTTTAATACTCGATTTAGAAAGAAATACAGCAATTAACTCCCTTTCCTTTCTTTAATAAATAAAATCCCTCATACCAGTTCCAGCAATATAAATTAGTATAATATTTTTAGAAGATATTAATGCAAAATGCAATCAGTTGCATAGGGAAATATTTCATTTTGTCTTTAGCACACTTCTTGTAAGTATAACATCATAACATATAAAATAACAGGAAATGGAATGCTTATAGGAATTAGAAAAAGCTTTCAGACTGGTACGAATAAGATAAGCTGGCTCTGGAAGACCATGGTGTTTGCAATAAGACATAAACGGTGGCTCATTATCAGTATAGAACCAAAGACAAACGTGGACTGGTATAGTGAGCTTGAGTATTTTGGAATTACTGAGGAAGGCTTCGAAGCGATCATAGAAGATCTGGCGAAATATCATCAGGAAAGTATGGTGAATATTAAGGACATTTTTAATATCTGAGGATAATTAGTGCATATAGCTGAACACATACCAACTAGTTATTACTATTCTGAATTAGGAATATATTTTATCAACATATTTTAGGTACATCTGATGAGTGAAGAAGAAATAATTGCCGCCAACAGACTCGTGGCTATATTCATGGGAGGCCGCTTTATTGAAGACCAAGGGAAGGAGGATGTTGTATTTTCTAACGATGAAAATAAGGAAGGTGGAGTAGAAGAAATTTCGATGTTTCAGGTAGATGCTCTTGAATTTCACAGATCATGGGATTGGTTGATGCCGGTATTGGACAAAATCGAAAAAATGGGTTATAAGAGTAATCTCACTTACCAGAAAGAAGGTTACAATTGCCGGATACAACGTTTAGAAATTCGTGAACATGAACCGGATGGTTCAGGAAAAAAGCTAATCTTGAATAAAAAATATTTTTGTTCTGATAACTGGCCCACAAAAATTGAAGCTGTTTATTGGACTATTGTGAAATTCCTTGAATGGTGGAATGAAAATTAGGTATTAAATACGCATGGAATAAAGTTGTCTTACTGATAAAGGTGAAACTTATCGAAGGAATTAAGAATAAGGATAATTATAATGACTCAAGACAAACGGATACATTGCTCTGATAAGGCGGCTGATTTATAACAACCTTGGAAAACTTAAAATGGAGATAATCGGATGAAATTATATACAAGTAAAGTCCACGATATAATCGAAAAATGCGTTAATGAATTGTCATTCTTATGGGAAGTTGAGCCATTAGAGGGAGATCAGACAATTGAAATTGGTAATGTTTTCCTGAACGAGCTTGATATGCAGAATGGAAATATCCACAAAGATGATTACGAGGCTGCTCTAAAAAACTTCGATTTGGAATACCTCGATCCCACCCAGTTAAAGTAGGAAACGAATGGCTATCAGTGGCTGATAATAATGCATGATGATAAATTCTAAATAAAATAATGGTCTTTCAGAAAATGATCAACTATGAATTCTGAGTTCATGAAATAGTTAACATGATTCACGGAATATACAAGTATCTGACAAAAAGAAAAGTGAAGAAAATGCAATTGAGTGCTTATGATAAATAATATTTATAGTCAGTCAACAACTGACAAATAGAAAAATATACCCTGGGGCACTTGAGTGCCCTCGGAAAGCAGTAAAATATTTTTGAAAATATATATTATCTCTTGATGTTTCAAAAAATTTTGTATTTATTTGACAAACATTTAACTGTCAGTTCACATATTGACAGTAAATAAATTGCCAGGAAGAATTATCAGAATTGATATTGCTTAGAAGCATCGCGATATAGGAAATAAGTGCCTCCCAGAAGAGGACATTGATAAGGGAAATTTCCCGGCGTTCTGTATAACCATATATATAAGGAACAGCCGAAATGATAGTTATGGATGCTATGACGCTATTAGATGATCTCGCCGAAGATCTGAGGGATGAATTATTAAGACCTCTTCTCGAGAATTTAACACAGACCAGCCACTATGCCATCTTAGAGTTCCAGTTAAACTGGAATGAAGAGAACGGCTCTTTCAAAGACTTCATTCTTGGACAAAATGCTGTTATCAAGGAATGTGTCAAGATCGAGATGACAGAATTCGGCAAAATTATCCGGAAGATGGAAGGTCTGCGCCCGCTTGAGAACCGGACTGAAATTTTTCAATAAGTCGGGACGGCAAAAATACTGTGCCTGAAGATTTTATACTCTTCCCAGAACCCATTATAAAAAATGGGATAGAAATCAGCTGTCCTGATTTTCGGAGGGCAAATGACTATGCTTTGGACAGTGCCAACTTCTCCGGAACGTACTTTCCAATATTAAATAAATGGTTCAACTCTGCCCGGCTCAAGGATAAATTCAGCGGTGAAAATCCATTCAAACAAGGAGTTTCTCTTAGAAGCTCCTTCTGATTTCGACCTCTGAAAAATAACTGTTTATTTTATAAGGACTTAACCGAGGTCAATGGGACAACTTGGCCTCTACCTATGGGACAACTTGGCCGCTCCCCATGGGACAACTTGACCTCTCCCTGACTGTCGGTAACTGTTTATTTTATAAAGGTTTAAGGGCGGTTTTTCGCCTCCTAAGATACTAAGGTTAAGATACGAATATAAAATACCAATAATATGCTGCTCGCCGAAGACGGTTTACAGCGAACATGATTTTGCAAGGATACGTTTAAGGAATATCACTAAATGGATTTCCCCCCGATTTTCCGCGGGAAAAATAAATGAAAATATTACAGACATTTAATGGGTGAGGTTAATCTGATATCCTGATATAGGGATGTCTAAAATAGTCATTGCTGAAATATATAAAGCTCCTATCGAAATACCTCCCAACAATATTGCACGAATCTCTATCATCTTTATATGGCGACTCAGAGTTACTTTTCAAATTAATTCCTTGATATTTACTCCTGAATTTCTATAATAGAATGAACCAAGTTACCTTTTTTACTAAAATGATGGCTTTATAGTTCAAATCCTAAATATCCTGCGGCACGAAAGTTGTCTCTCTTTAAAAACAAGAAAATCATAACAGCCATTGCAAGTCGATGTAAGTTATGAAATGTAAACTGGTGAAACGAATAGGTGGTTAAGCACTTCTTGATCCTTCCTTCCCAAATAAAACTAGTATTATTTAAATAAAATCAGACAAGCTTGTTACCTGGCCATTATAAAGCTTGAAAGAAAACACCTGAAGGAGGTAATGATGTCGTCTTATACACTTTATAAATTGAAAATAAATATTCCCGGCTCGGCTACGGAAACCTAAAGAAAAGATGCAGGGGTTAAGTAAGACAAGAGTTGTTCACCCGAGTTAAAGGAAAACAAAATTTGCAAATGATCTAAAACTTCGAAATTAAATAATATTATATGGGAAAAAATATGAAAGATGCAGTATTAGTAACAGGTATGGAAATAGAAGCCAATGATAGTATTTCACGTGAGCTGATAATGAAAGTTCAAGAAAATTGTGATGGAACAGGTGAGGAAATACTTGCTCGCCTATTTGATTTAAAAAACTCGATTGATGAATCATATTTCGAAATGGGCGGTTTATTGAGGACGATTTATGATAACAAGTTGTATCGGGACCTCGGATACTCAGACTGGAAAAATTTTGTTCAAGATAAAATCGGATTTCAAATACGAAAAGCTAAATATCTAATGAGAATATATAAATACTTTGTAGTTGAAGTGGGTAACGCTGAGCTCATTAGTAAAATATCTTCACTTGGTTGGTCCAAAGTTAAGGCACTGGTATATGTTGTCGATTCCCAAAACGTAGATGAATGGGTGGAGAAATGCAAAGATGCAACTGTTATGGAAGTATTCCAGAAAGTTTCGCAGTTCAAAGCGATTAAAAAAGGATTTCTAGCTAAACAAACTAAGAAGGCAGCTTTAAGTTTTTCATTTAAGCTGCATGAAGGGCAGTCTGGTATTGTTGAAAATGCTTTTAAGTTGGCTGGTAAATTATCTCACTCCGAGGATAAAAATAATAATCTTTCGTTGATGGCCCAAGACTATCTCGATTATAATTCCAGTTTAGTAGCAACAGATCTGGTGGTCCAGGCGGAGATGATGAAGAAAACATTTAAGAAGCTTGAACTTGCATTTGGTGTGAAGCTAACGGCAGTAGGTCGATTTACTGGGAATATCTTGTATGGACATGAACCGGTTAATGATTAACTAAAAAAAAGGGATGGGCATACCTTTGTGTGCCTTTCCCTAAGATATATTGGAACATGGGGGAGGATAAAGAATTCAGTTTATGGAAGTAAGTAACAAAGAAATTGAAACACCGACTTCTCAAAATATGAAACTAGATTAATAGTATTCGCAAGTAAGGATCAATAAAATGTTTGCGAATGAGATGCTGTTAAGTGACGGTAGCGACAAAATTGCTTGATGGAGTCTTTAAGTAGATTTAAATTGATCTAGTTTTATTCAAGCGGTTTGACGCCGATGATGTAGCCTTTCCATCCCAGCCCAGCGCTGGTCTGATATAGTAAGCCTCAATGATACTGACAAAAAGTTTAATAATCTCGACGAAATTAATTGCGCGGGTTTGGCAAAAAAAATTTCATTAGGGATGAATTTGATTTAGGAAAAAATGCGAAAAGTAAACGTATAGATGTTAAGAATTAAGTAATAATAAAAAAGGAAAGGAATATATGGAAAATCAAATAGTATCAAAGGAAAACAATTCAATATTTGGGGCCTATGCAGAAGAAATAATTAATGTTCATTTCAAGAGACCAGAAATAATATTAGATCATATCTTGAACAATTATTTCGAACTTCAGGAAACCGAGCCTATCTCAAAATTAATTCAAGGTTGTTTAAAAATAGGTTATCTAATTGGAGTGTCGTGGAAATTTTTGCAATTACAATCTGAACTCATTGATGGTCGTAATATAAGTAAACAGACTCCGGAGGAGGTACAGAAACTTCTAAAGAGGGATGTAAGGTCACTTTCACCTGAAGAGATGGAAGTGATGCAGCTTATTATGGCTGAAATGACCGGCGGTAAAACTGGGTTACTTGAACTAATGAACGAACTAGAGTTCCAAGAACCCATGGTGGATATCGAAACATGGTTGACAGATCCGTACCACTTCGGAAAAGTGCATAACCTCTGGCCCAAGTTAATCGATGACATGATAGAGATGTTCAATGGAGAGTATTATGAGGTTATCATGACCGGATCTTTAGGATATGGCAAGATCTCCGAATCTGATAAAATTAGGATGAAATCAAAAGCTTTAATAAGAGTACAAAAACAACTACCTATATCAGAAACAACTTCATACTTCTCGGACGGAATCTTAGATCCCACAGAATCCTTAGCCTTTTGCTCCTTCGATAAACCTAAAAATATGCAAATCCAATTGGAAGATGGCCGAAAATTACTTCTCACTCCCGGCCAAGAAGTTTTAACTAATCGCGGCAGTAAACAAGCGTCTGAATTATTCCCAAATGAAGATCTTATAAAAACCTTTGACGAAGTTAATGATGAGGGGACTTTCGTACTCTTATCCTCTGTTAAAGAAGACAGTACAATAATACCTAAAGGAAATATAAGTTCACTACCACCCTCCACTTATTATGCAAACGGTATTTGTGTGCACAGTAGTGTTGGATTAGGTGGTATGACAGGGGATATGGAAATTATTGATTATAAAACCGGAATGAGATTAAGATTGGATGAAGCTGTAAATAAAGAGCATATTTTAATTGCATCAGCCGACCCTAAAGGTAACATAATCTTAAAAAAAGCCAACGTACATTTCCTTGGTTCTAAAGAATGTTGGAAATACACCTTTAATTCAGGGATAGAACTTAATGTAACTTCTGACCAAATGCTTAGGAATAGGAATGGATTTGCTAATATATATCAAGTTGCAAATAATGAGGCTTTTTTTGCCTCGGCGAGATGTTATCCTGATAAAATCGATGAAGAGGTCAGTGATTCCGAAATTAAAATGCTTGCATATTTATTAACAGATGGGTCAACAACACAGGGTACTAGATATACAAAAGGTAATCCTGTTTTATTAGAGGAAGTCAAGCAATTAACAAATGAATTGAGCCAAGCAAAAAATAACAAGATAGGACGGGTCCTGGTCAAAAAAAATTGTACGGAACTCGGGCTTAATGGAATGAAATGGTTTTGTGAAAAGTATCAACTAAAACATAAATCCAAGGATAAGAGGATACCCGCATTGTGTTATGGTTGGTCAAACCGCCAACTAGCGCTGTTTCTGAATCGAATATATACCAGTGATGGAAACATAAGTATAAATCCTCCGCAGCTTATCGAAATAGGTCTTGCATCTAATGCTTTTATTAATGATATCCAAGTCCTATTAAGAAAGCTGGGAATAATCTCAAATAAATGTTATATGAGAAAATCAAATCAGAGTGGAAAGTATTTCGATTCATGGCGCTTGGGTATATCTGACTCCACGATGATAACAAAGTTCTTAGAAACTGTTGGGTATCTTTTTGGTCAGGAAGGTAAGAGTGAAAGCCTGTACAATATTTCCAGCGTTAAAAATGGAAATGCGAATCTTGATATTGTACCTATAAGCTATTACGATTTAGATTTTTATGGACGTGGTAAATACAACGCTGATAAAAAACAAAAGTATGGACAAAAACGTTTCAAGAAAATCGCAGTGTTTGCTCCGGGATACAAATATTCCTGGTTGGCAAACAATGAACTCTATTGGATGAGTGTTAAGAAAGTAACCAACCTGGCTGTTCAGAATATCTATGGTGTTTCTGTTGAAGACGGCAATAACGCAATAGTTAATAATATGGTTATAAAAAGTCTAATAATTTCCTAGCATGCTTCTTGTAAGTATACCCTTATAACACACATTAAAACAATAGTCTGGTTTTAATAATTAAAATATACTGAAGACTTGTCGTTCAGAGTTTATGAATGGAATCAATGAAGGAAGGTTATGGAAAAGAATGAGTTAGAATTATTATCGATTGCTAAAACTGCAAGTCTGCTTCAAATAGGGAAGGATACTTTACACAGTCTGATCAACGAGGGCAAGATCGGGGTAATCCCTGTCGGTAGGCGTAAAAAGATTCCTTATATGGAGATTGTGAGATTCCAAAAAGAATCGATCATTACGGGAGTAAAGGACAAGACTCCTATTATATCTGCCCTGGAGATAAGACAAATATTAAATGCATCATATAAAATGAAAAAGTCTTTAAGGGGCGAGGACATCCTTAATAAGCTGATCTTGGAAGGCTGATGGCTATCGTAATTAAAAAGGGAGCCTTTTTACATATACAATGGTTTGATCCTGTTCTGGGTAAAACTAAATCCAGGTCGACCAAGCTCAAGGATAATAATTCCAATAGGATTATCGTAAATAAATATGCGAAAAAGCTTCAGGATGAATTAACAAGGAAAAACGAGGATGCTAAAAAATTCGGCATCAAAAAAATAACTTTGAAGGATGCGTTTGATCATTTCCTGAGAATTAATAATAATAAGCATCCGAATACTATCAGGGACTACATGAGATTTTATGATTTATTCATTAAGAGCTTTCCGGAAGACCTACCCTGTACCATGATAAGTAAACTGTCGGTCGAAGAATGGCTGCTTGGAATAAGGAGTCTGAAATTTGCCCAGAATACGATTCATGGTTATGGCAAACAGTGTAACCATTTTCTTAATTTCATGTTTGAATATGCCTATACACCTATGTTCAGGATTAACCGGGCAATTAAAACTAAGCCTGAAGTAAAAGAAATAATAATATTCAAAGATGAGGATATCAGTAAAATATTTAAGAATCTGCCGGATAAAACTTCCAATTTTAGGACGGCTATTTATATCTTATTTTACACTGGATTAAGATCATCTGATATTTTAACAATCACCGCTGACCGGATAAATCTGAATCAGAATCTGATCAGTTATTACTCACCTAAACGGAAGAAGTTCAGGACGGTACCTTTTCACCCGGACTTAAAACCTATTCTTGAGAAAAGAATGGCTGAGGTATCCGGTTGTATGATCGAATATGAAGACCATGTTAATCTTGGAAGGGCTATAACGCGTTATTTCAAGGCATTAAAACTCGAAAGTTATTATACTGCCAGAACATTTAGAAAGACTTTTATTACGTTATGCCGTAGCAGGTTTAACATGGACGCCTCCGTGGTCAGGGAACTGGTTGGGCACGAGCATGGTAACACGACCGATAAATACTATAATCAGATTAATATGAATACCATTAAAAAAGAATTTAAGAAGTTCCGATTTCGTTTTTAGTTTATAAGGGGTGATCAGAGTGTCATCCGATTACAGAGTTATTGTGAAAAAACAGCGTGAGTGCTTTCAAAGTAACAGCCATACAAATTTAATTCGTCACGTTTCAATTCCTGATAGATCTCCGAATGTTGTCCAGTCAATTGCGCTACTCTGCTTACTTGTGACTCATTTAAGTTCCTACTGTAAAAGCCCCTTACCTTTTAAGGGATACGGTTAAAATAATCGGAACAGAAATTCTTGGATTAAAAAAGCTAATTTTGGGATATTTTATGATAACCTTAATAAGCCGGTAAGCGGAGGTACTAGTCTTACTATGAAGGTATGCCTTAATAATAACGTCCCAATAGCTGAGCAGATTTTCTGAGTGTCATCCGATTATAAAGTTTCAGTGTAAAAATAGCCTGGGTGCTTTCATACTCATAGACAAACAAATTTTTTTTAGAGAAATTCAAATTCCGATAGATCTCGTGTGAGTCATCTGATTTTAGCAATTCGATGAAGAAATAGTGCAGATCTATGCTTTCATCGGTATTGATGGTAGTAACTGCTTGATTGAGTTTGGTACTGATTGGAATTCGGGAGTTGACTGCACAAGAAAAATATTGATAAAAAAATCGAAGTACTGACAAAAAGATAAATTTGACTAACGAAATTGATTGCAGTTGGATGTCCGATTACTCATCTCGCTAATATTGTATTTCCTTTTCCGCTAAATTCTTTTGAGTATCATCCAAATATAAGGTTTCAGTGGAAAACCAGGTTGGGTGCTCCCCTTGTAAAAGAAGTACAGATAATTATTTGTTAAATTTCGAACTCAGGTTGATCTTCTGAATGTTATCTGATTAAAAAGATTCAGTAAATAAAAATTTATGCTCTCTATATATTTGTACCCATATAAGTATGCCATAAGACATTAAAATATTAAGAACCAGTAATATGTTGAAGATAATTTAATGCTGAAAACACAATTTATTCTTTCCCTTTTATGTTCATTTAAGTAATTTGCATAATACCTAATGCGTTACACATTTTAACATAGTTAAATTCATCTTATGAATTACGAAAAAGCAATTCATCTTTTATCCGAAATAGAATCCAGCAAATTATATGATCTGAAAAAAGCTTTTTATTCTGCAGCAATCAATTATGCTAAAATAAGGATGGATTATTATGAGCATAATTCCGAAAGAACCTCTCTGGAACAACAAAGAACTTTATCTCACAATGTTTTCATTGATGAATGTAATATACTATCCCGCACAATGATAAATAATAACGAAAATGCTTTGTGGAGGAAAGAGCTAGGTTCTAACAGGAAAGAAATAGGTGATTTTGCTTGCTTTGTTGCATTATTAAAATCTTTTGAAACTCGTTAACAAAAAAACTTAAAACAATATGATAACACATTATATTTATAAAATCTCAAGCTTTACTAACCCTGAACTATATTTTTCTAAATTATCGGATTATTATAATGACCTTTCACGACGAGAAATATTGTTCCTAAAGACCATACATGAATCTTTTTTATTTATGAGGCAAATTAATCCAAGTATTAATTCCTTCTCTCTTTGTTTTAGATTACTTTATGATCCTCACTCAAAGGGGAAAATCAGTTTTTTATATATTCTTTCTGTAAAATCAAAAGATAAATTGGTTACGGATGACTCCGCACTTAATTTCTACGAATTACTGCAAAATAGCTTCTTCGAGGTTGAAATAACAAAAGTGTCAGATAATTTTTCTTCTCAATATCTGAAACCTTTCACGATCAAACAGACGCTCTCAATCAGTAGAAAAATCCATGAAATTCTTCTTGATACAATTTTCTATAACGCTACCGACAAAAATCATTATAATGATTATAGCATTTTACACCTATCTGACTTCCAAAAGTCGTCATTATTATTTGATTCCTTTTTGAATTTTCTAGAAATGGGTAAAGTTCCATTTGTCGTAGATATTGTTCTTCAGCCTCTTGAAATTAACAATTATTCAAAGGATCTTCTATCTCTTCTTGAACAACAAATCTTAAAATGTGAATTATTTACACAAACATCAGTATCTTCTTTTAATTCTAAATTGTCAGGGGTTTTCCCCACGTTAAGAGAGCAAGCCGGTCTTTTCCAGAAAGCTCAATCCACTCTATATTATTCATTGAAAAATGCCGGATTTGCAGGTAAAATATTATTTTTATCACCCGTTAAAATTAAACCTTTTGTTATAGAATCTTTTGCTAACTTGGTTTGTTCAGGAGGCATAAAGCAATTTACTGACGATAGTATGCTAACAAAATTATTGGGTAATTATGAGATAAATCAAATAACAAATTACAGTCAGGAAAAGCATTATTTTCCTAGAGATTCATTCAAAGAATTGAATTCTAAAGAAAAACTATCTGAATCTTATACAATAGAACAAGCATCCTGCATTTTTCAACTACCCAGGATAGGATCTTCTTCTATGGAGGGGATTGAATTTAAATCTTGGAAGTACCTTAAGACAAGAACTCATTCAGAAAATAAGGCAATAATTTTAGGTCAAACAAGAATTGAAAACGAGTATGCCTCTGTCGGAATGACACGAGACGATAGAAGAAGGCATACTTATATTATTGGTCAGACTGGAACTGGTAAAACTACATTATTAAAATCTATGATTCTTTCAGATATAAAAAATGGGGAAGGGTTATGTGTAATTGACCCACATGGTGATCTATATAAAGAAATTCTTGAAAATATTCCGAATGAAAGAATAAAAGATGTAGTACTTCTTGATCCAACTGATCATGAATTCCCGGTTAGTCTTAATTTGCTTGAATACCAGACGGAAAGCCAAAGACATTTTATCATAGGAGAATTCGTTGCTATTTTATCTAAATTGATTCAGGATCAATACGGTTTAAATAATTCTGGAAATTTTACAGGTCCAATTTTCTACCAGCATGTTAAAATGAATTTACTACTAGTTATGTCAAACAAAAACAAACCAGGAACTCTGCTGGACTTTTACAATGTTTTTCAGTCAAGTAAATACTGGAAAAAATGGTTACCTCTTGAAATTACCGATCCATTATTGACTGATTGGGTTAACAATGTTCTCCCCAATTCCGACTACAGTAAACCAGGTAGCGAAGGAATTTCTGTGGGTGGTTATATCGCAAGTAAATTTGATCAATTCATATTTGACCCAATTTTGAGAAATATATTTGCACAACCAAAATCCACATTAAATTTGGATAAAATAATGGATGAGGGAAAGATACTGCTTGTCAATCTTGCAAAAGGAGAATTGAATGAAATGTCTTCAAGGTTCCTTGGAATGATACTTCTTGCCAAGATACAGGCTTCAATTATGAAAAGAGCTACATTAAAGAAAGAATTCCGTCGTGATTTTTACTTATATGTCGATGAATTCCAAAATGTTGCCACGCAAAATTTTCTCACCTTACTATCTGAAGGACGTAAATTTCGGATAAACCTCATCCTTGCCAACCAGTTCATTGAGCAAATAGATCCGCAGATAATTTCCGCTATTACAGGAAATGTCGGAACACACATTTGTTTCAGGCTGGGTTTAAAAGATGCCGAAATAATGAAAGATAATTTTTATCCTTTTATTTCTAAGCAAGAGTTAACAAATATTCCCAACTGGACAGCTTATATTTCCTCCTTGGATAACGGACAAAAAGCAGAACCATTTACTCTGGAAACTATCCAAAGCACTAATAATTTTCCAAATAATAAGGAAAAAGTGACTAATTCATCGCGCGCATTATATGCCAAGGATAAGAAATATGTTGAAGAATTAATTAAAAAAAGCTTTGAGAAAATCGAATGAACCTATTGTATAAATGTTTTATATGCAATTGAAGTTTGTCACTATATGGCCAGGTATCAAACAAATTAATTTTAACTGTTAATAGAACAAAACCGGAATATTTTCGAATATTTTCGAAATTATTACGAATACACATATAAAAATCTTGTTTTTTGAATAAAATGGGCAAATTAATTGTGGAATATATATTGCAAGTAAACGCAAATGAGGAATTCGATGAAAAAACTTCTTTTAATAGACGACCAACAGCAATATTTAGATTCATTAGCTGTTTATCTCAGAAAAAAATTCGAGATAGTTACTGCCAATAATTTTTCAACAGCAATTAGAGAACTTGAAAAAGATCCTGCTTTGGCTTTAATTGATATCCGACTGGATGAGAATGATGAAAAAAATATCGATGGTTTAAAAATTCTGGAGTGGATAAAACTAAATAAACCTGGCATCTCTGCCTTTGTTATGAGTGCTTATCGCGAATTCAGTTATGCTGAAGAAGCACTTAATCTTGGAGCAAAACATTTCTTCAAAAAACCGATTGACATTCTTAGTCTTACAGAAATTCTTGAGGAGAAAGCCTAGTATGTTTCTTCAATTTATTGCCAATGGCATCGTAATTGGTTCTATATATGCAATTGTCTCTCTTGGGTTTGCCTTAATTTATAATACCACGAAGATATTTCACTTAGCCTATGCTGTGCTCTATATGTTTTGCCCTTATATGATATTGACTTTTTTCCATGGATTAGGATTAAACCTGTTCATTTCATTTACAGTGGCAATAATTATAACAGTATTTTTAAGTGTTATAATGGAATTTTTAGTTTATCGCCCTTTGGCTAAAAAGGAAAGCTCACTAAACATTATGTTGATTAGTTCGATAGGGATAATGATTGTTGTAACTAACATAATTTCGTTGTTTTATGGGAGCGAAACCAAAATATTAAATTCAGAAATTTCAAAAACATTTACGATTGGAAATATAATATTAACTTATGCTCAGATTTCACAGGTGTCCATCAGCATGATTTTAATAGTAGTGTTCCTTCTTTTTTTGAAATTCTCAAGATTTGGGATAATGACCAGAGCAATGAGAGATGATGATGTTTTGTGCCAGGTTCTTGGGATGGATATTTACAAAATGAGATATGTTTTATTTGCACTTAGTGGATTGTTTTCAGCAATCATTGGGGGGCTGGTTGCTTATGATGTTGGTATGGATCCCTATGTTGGTATGCCGATTCTTGTAAATGCAGTCGTTGCTCTTATCATTGGTGGGATAGGCAGATTTGAAGCTCCAATAATTGGAGGTTTTATTATTGGAATTTTACAAGCACTTTCGGTTTGGGCTTTTTCTGCAAGGTGGCAAGACGCTGTTACATTTCTTTTATTGATTATATTTTTATTATTTAGACCGACTGGTATTCTTGCCGAAAGGAAAAGGTTGGTTTAATATGGACTATATTTTTCATATAATAATATTGATAAACATTTATATAATCCTTACAACAAGTACGAATCTGCTTGTTGGAATGACGAATTTGCTTTCTTTGGGGCAAGCAGCATTTTATGGACTAGGAGCTTATTTTAGTGTTCTTGCACTGATGGTTCTCCATCTAACAATTATCCCAGCGTTACTTTTTTCAGCTATTTGTACTTCACTAATGAGTTTATTAATCGCGTATCCTTCTTTAAGATTAAAGGGAGATTATTTTGTATTGGCAACTCTCGGGTTTCAATTAATAATTTATACCATTCTTTACAATTGGATTTCAGTTACTAAGGGACCCTTTGGGATTTCTGGCATTCCATCCCCTTCGTTATTTGGATTATTATATATCTCCGGGATATATTCATTTTTAGTTCTTAGCTCAGTTCTTGCAGCTATGGTAATATATATTTTCTATAAACTTATACACTCACCTTTCGGAAGGGCATTAAAAGGTGTGCGAGATGATGAATTATCATTGCTTTCAATCGGAAGGAATGTAACATCATTAAAGATTTGGGCATTTACATTATCGAGCGGATTTATAGCAATTGGAGGCTGTCTTTACGCAAGCTATGTTGCCTATATCGATCCGACGAGTTTTAATCTCGATGAAGCAATATTTATACTTGCAGCTGTTCTGATAGGGGGGACTGGTAATATAAAAGGTCCCATTATTGGAGCTGTCTTTGTCGTGGTTTTGCCAGAACTATTAAGATTGGTTGGATTACCAGATAGTATTGGGGCAAATCTTAGACAAATAATTTATGGTTTAACAATAATATTATTGATGCGTTTCAGACCTCAGGGAATTGCAGGGGAATATGCATTAAAATGAGTGAATCTATTTTAAATATCGATTCTATTACGAAAAGTTTCGTAAAAAATATAGTAAATGTACATGGGAATAATGAAGATGAAAGATACTTCATAATAGATGATCTTGATCTTCTTGTTCCAAAAGGAAAAATAACTGCATTAATTGGGGGGAATGGGGCAGGAAAAACAACGCTTTTCAATATAATTTCAGGTTTCGTTGAGAGCGATTCGGGGACAGTCCTCTATAATGATAAAAGCAACTCCATTAATATTAGCAAGATGAAACCGGAGCAAATAGCGCGTATAGGAATTGGTCGAATGTTCCAGGATAATCATATTTTTCAAAATCTGTCAGTTCTTGAAAATATGCTTATTGCCGATTCGAATACATTTGGTGAAATACCAATTAACTCTTTCTTTAGAACAAAAAAGAATAAAGAAGTTGAAGAAAATAAGATTGAAAAAGCAAAAGAAATATTTGAAAATATATTTGGAAATAATAATTCATTCTGGGAAAGGAAGAATGATAAAGCAAAAAATCTCTCATATGGGCAAAAGCGGCTTCTTGGTTTAACACGGCTACTAATG
Organism: Ignavibacteriaceae bacterium; assembly: GCA_031292435.1. Lineage (GTDB taxonomy): Bacteria > Bacteroidota > Ignavibacteria > Ignavibacteriales > Ignavibacteriaceae > Fen-1301. Next base: position 24,316 of record JARLHD010000102.1, on the reverse strand, counting down.
GGAAATTATCAATTGCTTTTATTAGATGAACCTTCTGCAGGTGTTAATGCATCAATAATTCCACAAATTATGGAGATAATCAAATCGTTTGTAGATGATAAAGATTTAACGGTATTCCTGATTGAGCATAATATGAAGGTAGTTTTGGATATAGCTGACTTTTGTTGTTTCATGAGTCACGGAAAAATTGCAGCACTTGGAACTCCGGATGATGTTATCAGCAATGATGAAGTTAGAAAAATCTATATGGGCGCCTAATGCTCGAATTAAGAAACATATATGCAGGTTATGTTACAAACAACCATATACTAAAAGGGTTAAATCTAATAATAAAGGAAAATGAGGTAATAGGTATTATTGGGCAAAATGGATCCGGCAAATCTACACTTGCTAAAACAATAATGAATTTGGTACCACATATTACGGGAGAGATAATTTTTGATGGTAAACCAATATTTGGTAAATGTCCGAATGAAATTGCTGTAAATGGAATAGGATTCTTCATCCAAGGTGGAAGAGTTTTTCCCAACTTAACTGTTGAAGAAAATCTTGTCTTTGCTTCAAGAGGGCTCAAAAAAGATGAAGCAAATAAAAGGATAGAAGAACTTGAAAGCATTTTCGAGTTATTAAAAACCAGGAGAAAAAAGATAACGGCATCGTATTTAAGCGGTGGCGAACAGCACCAGTTAGCTCTTGCAATGATTTTAATTAATAAACCCCGAATGTTGGTTTTGGATGAACCTTCTGCCGGGTTGTCTCCTATTAACGTGAAATCATTTTTTAAAACATTAGATAGCTTTAGAGAGAAGAGCCATACAACTGTTTTATTGATTGAACAAAATATATCTATAGCTTTTGAGAATAGTGACAAAATAAAGCTTCTTGAGAATGGAGTTTTTTCTATGGAAGAAAATGCAAGCAATGATTTTGAAAAAAGGATAATTAATCATTTTTTTAATTCAAAAGGAAAAGAATTCAATGAATAATTCAACTGCAGATTACTCCGCTGAAAATATTTTGATGAAAATCAGAAATCAGAATTTGCTGGAAAAAGAATTGGTTTTACAACTTAATGGAAGACCCTATATTGATGATCTTAGGGAAATGATATCAGTTGACGATATTAAATACTTACAAATTTATATTGAGTCACCTGATAATGTATATAAACAGTTTGCCCTTGCACTATTACAAAATATTTCTTCAGAGCCATTAGTGAAAGATTTATTTTTCAAATTGTGGAAAGAGGCAAAGACATACGATGAAAAAATGAATGTAATGTTTAGAATTCTAGATTATGAGGATCTAAATCAAGAAATCCACGAAAATATATACCAATTCGCTTTACAATATTGGGATCAATGGATAAATGATTGTATAAAATGGCAATCAAAAAACAATCCGGATTTAGTAATAGCAAATATGACTGAAAGGCTAAATGATCCAAGGTTCCCTTATTCAAAAAAATGGATTTATTTATTAATTGCTACTGCCTCAAGAGATTTTGACAGGGTACTTGAGTTGCTAGACAAATATGCCGGGACAAATAAAACTCTAGTTGAAAAAATAAAAGCACAATATAATTGTAAAAAAATAGGAATTAGTAAAATGACCAATAAAATAACGGTTTTAAGATTCAAGGATCTTGAATGGAAACAATCGAGGAAAATAGACGGTTGGTATCACGCTCGTCTGAGAGGTGCACAGGATGAACCACGTTCATTTTATATTAAAGCTGAGAAAAAAACCGATTATTACTCATGGATTTGTGAAAACATTTCCGAATTTCATGTTTTAAATGGGGACCTGACTGTAAATACAGATGTATTAAAAGAAGGCGATTATGCACGAATTGAACCTTTCACAGAAGTATTTAATAGTACATCTGGTGGTATGTTAGCGTTATGTACCTTACATGGAAGAACAGCTTATGCAAGAGATATATTTGAAAGACTGCTGGTTAATTCCATTTCTGAGGAAGAGTATAGAATTCTATCTAAAAAACCCTGGATAGAGTATTTAAGAAACAGGAGAGATAAAGAATCAACTTATTTAACAGAGAAATTCCGTCAACTTATTCAAGACCAGAATATTTCTGAATCTAAGAAACATTTTATAGAATTATTAATAAACAATTAAAATAATATTACAAATTAAAGGTGATTACTATGCGATTTAAATATTTTCTTTTTAGTGCGTTATTCGCTTTTTTAATGATCGGATGTAATTCCAATGATAATAAATCAATAAAAATAGGGGTGGATTTACCCTTGAGTGGAAAGCTTTCGTATTATGGAAAAGAAGTTAAAAATGCCTTAACCATTGTTCAAAAACATAATCCACAATCAGGAATTCAATTTGTTTTTGAGGACAATCAAAGTGAAGCTAGTAATTCAGTTACGGTATTTAACAAGCTAGCTATGGACAAAAATACTCCCATTATTATCAGCTGTAATAGTCCCTTGAGTGTACCCTTAAGACCATTAGCAGAAAGCAGTAAAAAAGTGTTACTGGCTCTAGTTACTGGTGCAAGAGATTTTGGAATATTAAACAAATGGTCTTTTCGTGACGCGATTAATCAGGATCAGGAAGGCGAAATTCTTGCGAATTATTTAATTAAAAAAACTGATTTGAGGAAAGGGGTAACATTTGTTGTTAATGACGATTATGGACTTGGAGGTGCCTCTAGTTTCAAATCAAATTTTATTTCCTTAGGTGGGCAAATATTAGCAGAGGAAACTTTTGATATGAACGAAAGGGATTTACGTTCAAAAATCATAAAATTAGAAAAAGTTAAACCTGATTTTATTTTTCTGGTTGGCCGTGAACAAACTATTATTTCCTCTATTAAGCAAATCAGAGAAATTGATAAAACTATACCTATCATAACCAGTGATGCCTTTGAATCTCCGACAGTATTTGAGGGTCTTGGAGAATTAGTTAAGGGTATTGTTTTTGCAAGTTATTATAACAATTTCGAGAGTGAACAAGGGAAACAATTTCTTAATGATTTTAAAAAAGAATTTGGGACAAAACCAGGAATATATGCAACTGATGCATATGTTGCGGGCACATACCTGGATTCACTAATAAATAAAAGTGGCAATAATTCAGAAAAACTGCAGGAGTTATTAAGTACAATGAAATATGATTCTCCCATAAAGGGTAAGCTTTATGTCCATCCCAAAAGAGATGTTATTTCTCCGGATGCAGTATATAAAATTAATGAAAATATGGAAAAGGTTTCTCTTTATGGATTTTAAAGTTGTGGAGGATTTTACTAAGGAAAAAAGTAATTTAAGGCAGTCTCATTCAAAGGTTGAAAACGGAAAAGCTATTTCTTATGCTTTAATGGCATGGTCCAATAAGTTCTTACCAAAGTATGAAGTTTATAAAAAATTAATTAGCTATTTGCTGTCAAAAAGAGAAAAACTTAAAATATTAAATATTGGATTCGGTGGCGGTAATTTGGAATATTTATTATTAAAGGAATTCGGTAAGAAAATTGCAATGGTTTCAATTGATAATTCCAAAACTTTTTATAAAATTGCTAGGAGTAAAAATAAAGCCTTTATTAAAACCTGCAATTTAAAGTTTTACAAAAAAGATATTAGGTCTTCCGACATTGATGAGCGGGAATTTGATTTGATTCTATCCCGGGATGTTAATCATCACCTAACAGATCTGGGACAGGGCTTTGATAAAATTTCAGAATACCTGGCTTCTGATGGAATAATGATTATGGAAGATCTTCGTTTTGATGCAGAACAAAAAGCAATAAAAAAATTTACCGAAGATATTTTTAAGATAAAAGAATTATCGAAAGATACATGGCTTTTATATCTTAAAATTATTGGTTTGATTGAGTCATTTGCGTGTTCATATACAAAGTTGGAAGTTATTACGATGCTTGAAAAATATAATTTGCAATATTTATTTTTTGAATCCCCCTCCCGATATCATTTTATTCTATGGAAAAATTCCTCTGAGCGAAGCGAAAAAAAGAAAATCCTCAATAAATTCAGGAAATGCTTATATGGCCACTAATCTAGTAAAAATAATAAAAGACAACGAGGAAATTATTGTTCAACTTTATGAACATGTCAAAAAATTAAAGAAGGATGAGGATGATCTAACTCCGGAAGGGAATCTTAAAATTATTCACCAGTTTTTAAGAGCATCTTTTTTTATGCTAGCTGAAGCGATAAATCAATTATTGACCAAAAACCATAAATCAAAAAGTAGTCCAAGATTTCAATGCGGATTTTCGATAAACTATTATCCCAAGTATAAAAAAGGAACTATAAAAAAAAGAGTAAGTATTGGTGATTCAGGAGAAGAGATTCATTCCTTTGTGTTTAAAAATGACCATTCTAATTTTATTCTCCCAAACGAAGTTGAGTACGATAATAAAGATAACTACTTTAAGAAACTTTTTTTAAATCAGATTGAAATTCTAGAACCCAATCATCCTTATGTAAAATTATTAGATATATTCTATAACCTGGTTGACTATACAGGTAATACAGAAAATAAAACAAAACCATTGTTTTCGATACAAGAGTATTTTGGAAAAGACGAGGGAATAAATGGGAATAATAAGAAGAAATATATTTGCTTTGAAATAGAAGATGATATCAAAAAATTATTAGATACTGAATATAATATTGGAGAAAAATATAACTATAAAGATTATGCGAACTTTCTCAGGTTAAGTATTTTGAAGCAATATAATTTTAGAAATACTGATTTACAGATATTTTGGAATGGTAAAAAGGAAGATGGGGAAAAATGGATGTCAGAGGAACTAAAATATTATCAGTATTGCTTATCCGCCAATGATCGGTTCACAAACAAATCACGTGGAAATTTAGTGTGTTATACAAACGAAAGTCTTGATGCTAATGAATTGGAAGACATATCATTTATTACAGATTACTTTGTCACAAAGCTTTCCGAACTTGAATATAAATTTTTCCACGATTATAATTTAGAAATAATTAAAAACGCACAACTAAAGACAGCCATTATCTCTATTCTTGTTGATTCTTTTGCCCACAATATAAGCGCACATAGCCTGGCAGCACTAAAATGGTGGATTGAATTACGGCATAAAATGTTAGATAAAAGGTTCTCAGTCCCCACAAACTTGACCAAATTGAATCCACATGCCTATCTTATAAAATATAAACAAACAGAAATAACCACTAAAAAATATTATGCTGCTTTAGGTTTAACTGATAGCAGTTATGATGAGGGGTTTTATTCTTTATATGATTTTATACAATTTGCAGACTTGGAAACCAGCTCAAATTTAATGGCGTTTTGTGAAACAGTTCCGCTGTATGGAAAAGAAAAGTCCAATAAAAAAAAACTTGAATATGAGTTCAATCCACGATTTCCAGTGCCAATAGATTATGCTCTTTTTCCGTTTTTTCGATTTTTACGAGATAAAGGCGCCTTCTGGAGCGGAGTGACAAGAGATGTAGCTTATGGTGGTGAATCCAAGAGCTGGTATCAAATACTTTGGGATGATTTTGCAAATAATCCATTATATCTTGGAACAATAGCAAAATCGGAAGGAATTACAAAAGTTAATATTCATTTAGCAATAAAAGATAACAAACAATGGTTCTATGGCCATTTTTTGACAATAGATATGTCAATAATTGAATATGAGGAAAAATTATCCCAAAGTAAAGAAATGCGTATTCGTTATGATTCAACTAAATTATCACTAGATGAACAAGAAAAAATATCGAAATTTGAAGGAAATATTATTGAACTGGAAAATGGTATTGGCAGAGGGGATTTAAATAAAACAAGAAAAAATCTTCAGAATTATGAAAAATTACTTAACAAGAAATATCTAAATAATTTATTAATTGTTCAGAACATGCCTTGTGAAAATTGTATAAACGGTAATAAACCGGAACATCAAATAAAATGTGAAGAATCAAATAAGATGGTCGTAAATTCATATTCTAAATATGCATTTGTGCGATTAGGGAATTGTTTTAATCATTTTCGGGAGATTCTTAGTCAAGAAAAGTTTACCGCATTTCTTCCAGGAGGTTTAATAGGTGAACACGCGATTTTTACAATATTTGAAAACACCTTGCGAAATATAAAACATTATTCTGAAATCAATTCCATTAAACAGGAGGGTATTGACCTTTGGATTGCTGTTGAAGAAACTGATCTTGCGTATCAAAAAAGGCCAGTTTCTAAAGAATCCGAATTATTTAAAGTGAGCGTATGGCTGGCACATGAAACAAAACTTTTTGAGTTTTCTCAAAATAAAGAAAAATTTTATAGTGTTGTTTTGAATAATCTTATTGATTCAACAATCCAACCAATTGTCGATGATGATGGTAATCCCAAAATGGGGGGTAATTCACAAGATAAAGCTTGTGCTGCAATGTTATTTAATAATTCTTTTACATCAGTTGAAAATTCTAATAAAAAACGGAAAAGCTATTATCCATGGATTTCATTATCAATATTTTTAGAGAAATATAAATTCTCTGACTCTTGTTCAATTTCTATGGATTCTACGAAAAATGTTTATGTTGATAATTTATTTAATCATAAAAAACTGAAAAATACTAATGTAGTTAATGGATACATTAAGAAATCATTTCATGTTTGGAAGAGTCAGGATTATTTAAGACTTCGAAGTGGGGAGGATAACGAATATGAGAACATTTCCAGATTTAAATTTGTAATTACTCCAAGTAAATTTGAGTCCGAAAAACATCCACGAGAAGATGGTATAATCAGACTTATTTCAGAAGATTTAATTGGGGAAAATTTTGATATATTAAAACACTATGAGAGAATCAATAAACTTTATTTTTTATGGCTTTCAAAGTGGATAGGAGAATTAGAAGATAAAAAAATAATTCTTAAAAAGGATGAAAGAAATTTAGCAGTAATCAAATGTGAAAACGAAACAATTATTTATACTGGGAATAACAATAACTCTAGTAGAGGCAATAATCACCTAATTAGTTTTTCTCACGGTGGGGAAGATGAAGAAAATTCTTGTAATGTCAGATCACACGGACAATTTTGGAGCAAATTCTTTGGCAAGGAAAGCCTTAAAGATCCGGAAAAACTTAATAAATATAAATTCAAAATAGAAGAAAACAGTCTGCTATTTGAGTTATTCGAAACAATATATTCTAATGTTGTGATTTTTGACAATAGACTTAATGATCGAATCAACAGCTTTTCATCTGAAAAGAGAAAAGTATTTCAAGATCAACTTTTACTCAGTATATTCCCTGAAAAAACTAATATTTGGGATTCATTTTTATATGAAAATAAAAAAAAATATCCCCTTATTCTAATTATGCATCTATCATTTATTGAAAAATTAACTGACAAGAATAATAAGGCTTATAAAGAAAGTAATATTAACCAATTTATTGAGGATAGGTTAAAGCAAATTTATTCTGAGCAACAGGAAAAGTTTTTGTTTATTATTACTTCCGGCAGAGGAAGAGATGCATGGAAAAGAGAGCTTACAGATAAACAAAAGACATTTACTTTATTCAAACCAGTTGAATCATTACTTTCTTCTATTGAATCAGGAGTATCATATAATGATAATTTTGATGTAAAGTACAATTTATTAAAAACTATAATTGGCTCATAGGAGAATAAAAATGGAAATTATGGTAATTAATTGGAAATGGGCAGTATCTAAAAAACCAGAAAAAAATATTTGGGAAGAACCAGAACACAAACAAAAAATAATAATATGCACTAATTATCAATCGAATGAAAAGAAAAATGAACTTGATATCTTTAAAAAATTTTTGCAGAGGGTAAAAAAAGATAATCCTAAGTGTAAAATTCTTATTCTGACACATAATAATAAACCAAATTATATATCTATTGGTAATTTGAAAGCTTCTATTAAAGGCGTTAATATAAAAAAGGCCAATTTCAAAGGTGGAAAAGCCAAAATATATTTTAATGATAAGGAAGGGTTATTGGCTAATGATACTATAGTGAATACTAGGGATATCATTGCAAAACATGGGGTTAGAAATACATTTGATTCTGTATGGGACTATTATTGGAATAATCGTGAATTGGAAGAAAACATAAAATCATTGGTTGATATGTGCATGCCATTAGTAATTGACCTTAGAACATTATCAGAAATGCCAGAATATAATAAGTCAACCGTTTATGACAATGCTAGAAAAAAATACCAAAATATCGAAATTTTGATTGAGAACCAATGGAACTCAATAAAATATCAAGTCAAGGGGGACTGTTTACCAATAAAAATAATTGAACTAATTAAAAATAGTAGCCTTGAATCATTTAGCTTGGCAATCGATTCATATGATGCTAAGTGCCTTCTTACCTGGCTTAATAATTTAATTACTAAAAAATCAGGAATGATAGTTACTAAAGAAACATGAGATGCACATATTTAACAACAAACAAAATTCAATTATTTAATTCCCTAAAGGCATACTTTAATTATGTGTTAAATTGTGAATTAATTAGTTACGATGCCCTCCCCAATATCTCTCAAGATAAAACTCTTGTCTTTATATTAAAAGAGGAAATAGATGCACTTGAATTAATGGCTCCTCTCAATGAGACAAGAAAATTGTCTTTTATTCGGATGGGATATGATAAATCTTGTTTAATAAATCTTCTGGACCCTTTAAATCTGAAAGAAAAATTTCTATCTATTCTTGAAAATGAATTCAATGAAGGGAGTCCTCTATTTACGAAAAAAGAGCTAATTGTCAAAGTGAAAAAATTTTTCAAGGATCATGGAGAACAATCACTTATTGACAGTTTTAACGATGTACGCTATCGTTTATTAAATGGAATAAAATTGTTTTTAGGAAATGGACTTAGTTTTGAGGAATCTAAAAAAGATTTTCTTATACCGGGTCTTAAATCATGGTTAAATTTCAAACAAAGACTCGGAAAATATAAGATATATCTTGAATTATTAGGGTTTCAAAAAGAAATTCAAGAAATCAGTGGATATATTTTAACTTGCGAGCAATTTATTGTCAAAACAAGTTCATTCCTGGATTCAGGTATTTTAGAGTATAATGAAAATTATTTGTATGTGAACATTGATTTATTCAAAAAAATAAACGAAGTTCTATATTATATTTCAACTCATTTAGAAGTCGTGGATGCTGGACTTTAAAATTCTTATTATTGACGATAATGAAAGTTTCCTCTCTTCTGCTAAAACTGTTCTTAAGTCATTCCATGTTATAACATCTAATTCTGTAATGAAAGCACGTTCAGTTCTATCAAATGATATTGATGTGGTTTTATTAGATCTGGTCTTTGATGAATCGCACCCGGATGAGTTGCAGGGGATACAGCTACTTGGATTCATAAAAGAACATTACCCCAATCTTCAAACTATAATAATGACAAATTATACTTCCACCGATATAACCGTAAGAGCAATTAAAGCCGGGGCAACAGATTTTTTAAGTAAGAAGGAGCTTGACTGGATCGAATGGAAGACCCGGATAGAGAATTATTGCAGGAACTCAAAAAAAATCCGGCAACTGGAACAAAAAAACAAAGAATTAATTGCAAAGTATGATCCTGCCGAAATAATTGGTGTTAGTAAAGAAATTGACTTTGTCAGGAAAAGATTAAAGGATCTGGCACAAAACAGCAGTGATATTTCTATTCTTATTACGGGTGAAACGGGTACCGGTAAAAATCTAGCTGCAAAATACTTTTATAATTATTCTACACGCAGGAGTAATCGTCTTATTGAGTTTTCGATTTTTGAATTATCAGAATCATTATTGGAAAGTGAATTATTCGGACATGTTAAAGGGGCTTTTACAGGCGCAACCCAGGATAAAAAAGGACTTTTTGAAGAAGCAAATAAAGGTATAATATTACTGGATGAAATAGGTGATTATGATCTTAAAATACAAAAAAAAATTATGCGGTTTTTAGAGGAGAAGGTGATTACGCGGGTTGGAAGTTCTCAGAGGACACTTATTGATGCGCAATTAATTTTAGCCACAAACCAAAATATACTTCAATTAATTGAAGAAGGTAAATTTCGGGAAGATCTGTATCATCGGATTAATAGAGTGAATATTAATATTCCACCGCTTCGTGAAAGGAAAGAAGACATTATTCCTCTGACAGATCACTTCTTTCATTATTTTAAAGAAAAAGAAAAAACAAATCTTTTGGGGATTACTCCCAATGTATATAAGGTTTTTAAGAACTATGATTGGCCAGGAAATGTACGCGAACTTCAATCCGTGGTATGGGATGCATGTACCAGAACAAGGCTCAATAAGGCCAGAGAACTAGATATCTCTCATGTAAAGGATGAATTAATCACTAATAAAGGTCAAAGAGTTTATTCATCGCGGTCATTATTGGATATTAAAAATAAACAAGCATTATTAGAACTTAAGGAAATAGAAAAGGCACTTGAAAAGACTTTTGGAAATAAAACTGAAGTAGCAAGATTGCTGAAAATGGATTTGGATTCTCTCCGGTATACCGTTAATAAATACAAAAAAAAATATCCCGAACAGTTCAATATGTTCCCGCTTATTAATCAATATTATTTCAATATATAAGATATTATAATGTGTGATTTATACATAATATTCAAACCCTTTTCAATAACTCCCAAAAATCCGATATTGGAAGATTCAATTAAAAGTTATTTTAAGAATAAAATAGACGGCATAGAAATCGAGCCTCATATCTTTTATGATTTAAAGAATCCGGAATTGATCAAGCTACTTTCACCCATTTCTCATCCCGCCAAAATATGTTATTACTACATTGATTATGCGAATCTTTCTAAAGATACTTTTGACATGCTTCAAAATGTAAACATATCAGAATTTAATGAGTCAAATGCATCTTATCTTAGAAATGAAATTAAGAATGAAGTATACCATAATATCGTTAGTGAATACTCTCATGGAGCCGGTAAGGATTTGGTTAATTCACTCCTTGGAGTAATAAATGTTTGGTGTTTTAACCCTGATAATCGAGAATTAGATCAAATATTATTAGACCAAGAAAAAAATTCTATAATTGAGCCATCCTTAATCAAAATAGAAATGCTCCAAGATACTTTTAATAAAATGGAGGATTATGAAGAATATCCATTATTTCAAGACCATTTAATACTCAATAAGGATTTAGTTAAAAAGATCACTAAAGCTTTGGAAAGACTCCAGCTATTATACATAAATAAGCAATTATCGGAATTCTTAAGCAGTGATAAAAAGCAATTATCGGATAATCTATTTCGAATATTTAGTTTTATTTCACGGTATGCACATGACCAACGAATCTAATACAAAAAATATACTTGTACGAGAAAATGATTTCAATATTTGGAAGAATCTTCTCGAAACAATATTCCCTGATCCTGAATATTCTGTAAGACAATTTACCGAGGATTTTTTTAATAATGGAAATATTAGTTATGAAGAGATAGATCTTATTATATGTGACTATTTTCTAGAGGATGGTGCGAGAGGAGATAATTGGCTTAAGAATAATATTCTAGATAAGGATTCTGAAATCCCAGTAATATTTTGGACATCTTCCATGTCCCCCCAAGTTATTAGATCCACAATTGTTGCCAGCGATGTGTTTTTTAAGAAGCAACTAAATATTAATGATTTTAAGAAAAGGGCCATCGATCTGATTGACTTTCGAAGAAGTCAGAAACGATTCCCAATCTACAATTCTTTTTTTAATCAACAGATTAAGAATGAAAAAAATAGAGAGATTCTCTACAACATTTATATTCAGGCAAGCAGATACTTAGAAAGTTTTTTTGGTCAAAGCAAGTATCATGCTGTCTTTAATGCTCATGGTCTGATACATATTCAAAGAGTTATTGATAATTTAGCAAAATTGCTTAGGAATTGTTTAAACAAAGATGGTGATCTATATTTCAGTGAAGAAGAGTATATGTCGGTTTACCTTGCAGCCCTGCTTCATGACCTGGGTATGATACCTGATGAATATATAGAAGAAATGGAGTTTAAACAATTTAAGGATTTACGCAAAGAACATTGTTTTAGGATCTTTAAAATATTCTTTATGAATGAAATATGGGGGAAAATACGTTTGGACAATAAGGTGGTTTCAAACCTAAATGATTTATTTCTAAAACGTATTGCTTTTATAACATTATATCATGATTCAGAATTCCCATTTATCGCTTTTTTGGGAAGGAAAATAATTAAAACAATAAAGACGGATTTAGAGATTACTATAGATAAAAGTTTGATTAAGAAACTAAAAAGCGATAATAATTTACGTATTCTTTCCGGATTATTGGCACTTGCCGACAAGATGGATTATGGTAAAACCAGGACTCCCGTCCCACCAATACGATCAAGTAATTTGCGTAGCTTATATGATGAGTTTGAATACATTAAAAATGAGTGTATTATTTCCTGTGAAGTTAAAAAAGAAGAAAAACAAAGCAAAATAATTATCAGTTATAAATATGGTGACAAAAGCGAGGTAGCAAACCCAAGCTTTGCTGGATTTTTGCAAAATGGCTTTGATAAGCAAGGCAAACTATTACCATTAGGAATCCAATATGCTGTATCGGATTTAATCGAAAATGTATTAAAGAAATCCTGGGAAAACATAAAGGAGGCTTTTAATATTAATAATTGTAATATCCAATTTTTAAATAACTTAGAACCAGAGTATAATCGGGTAGGAAAACTTAAATATAAAATTAGACTACTCGATAATAACATCAAGATACGGGGAACGGCTAATTTAGATTGGCAGGAAAAAGCTTTAATAAATCATATTTTTAAACCCGAAAAATTTAAATCTTTAATATTAGAACAAATAACCCAAGGATTTTCAGGAGAATTAGGTTTTTACGTTAATGATATAAAAATAAAAGATTATCCTGGGCAGGAAGGTTTTTATCCGGCACAAAATAAATTCCTGAAAATAGGAAACTATGATAAAATACATACCGAAGTACAAAATTATAAAAAAATTGCACTGCCATATTTACCCCCAAAATCAACAATTGGGCATATTGAGGAATTTAAGTTTTTAGATAAGGGGGGGTATTTAGGCAGTATCATTCAAGACGGTAATAGTCGGGTCACTAATTTATCAAAATTTCTAACTGACAAACCGATTGATCTCTTATGCAATTATAATAAGGAATCTTTTAAGTTATTCTACGGGAGAATAAAACCGATAGAAGATAGAAAAGGGGTCATCAGTTTTTACCAACATCTAAGAGATGAAAGGAAAAAGAGTTTTGATAAAATTGAAGATTTCAATAGGAAAGAGTTAGCTACTAAGGCATTAGATAAATTTACCGGACTGATTAGACGAATATCTAACACCAATGAACTTGAATTACATGCATCTCTTATACATGGTGATTTTACTTTTAGAAACATATTAAAATCTTCGGATGATCTGGTATTCATAGATTTTGCCGAATCTAATTGGGGACATTTTTTCTTTGATTTTGTTAAAATGGATCATTATTTAAGATTTGAATGTATTCCCAAATTCGATATCAATTATGTAAAGAAAGAAGAAGAGTTAATGTCTAATAATCGAGCAAATAGTGAGCAGTCCTTTGATTTGGTATACTCAAATATCTGGAAAATATTTAGTGATTATTTGAAAATAAATGAGAAGAACTTTATTGTTCAAAAATATTTGGCTTATGTTTATATGAATTTATGGTGTTTACCCTTCGAAGACGGGACAATTCATCTTGATTTTGATGAGAGATTAAGCCTGTTTGATTTATATTTAAAAAAAATAAATAAGTTACTTGATGAGTAATGATTCCATAGCCGAAAAAGATGCCATAGTGTTATTGGGATTATTAGCTAACGCATCCGTAAGATTTGACAAACAATTTACACATATAGATGGAGTCTTAACCCATACTAAAGGATTGAATATTTTCGCTTGTATAGTTGATAACAATGATGGTGAAGTGCTCGGTTTTGGCAGAAACGAAATACATACTTTTTATAATCCGTTATTGCATGCTGAACAGAACGCTTTACATAAATCTATTGCGAGAATTAACAAAAAGAATCGCATTGATAAGAACCGCATGTCCGTTGAAAGATATTATCGAAATGAAATGTTCAACTCTGAAAATCCTGATGACTTTGGAGCCACTCTTTATACTACTCTGGAACCTTGTCCTTTCTGCACAAGCGCTTTACTCGTATCTAGAATGAGTAGAATTGTTTATTTGCTACCAGATGAAGTATATGGGAATTCTTTTGAGCTATTAAAGTCAAAATACTATAATGAATATTTCATAAATTATGAACTATTAAAGTTTCCTGATATTGGGATCAATAATTTGATAAATTCTGCAAAGGGACAATATCTGAAACTGTTGAAAAAAGTTGAGCGGATAAAGGAAGATAATCCTAAGATAAGTGAAACGATGCTACTAGATTACCTGGAAAATGAATTATTAGAGAATAAACAAGTATTTCAAAATATTAATGCTGATGCATTAATTTCAAAGGGTGATGAAAAAAAGAGAAATCTACGAACGTTAACGGACTTAAAGGAACTAGTAAAAAATTATAATGGGTGAGTGAATATTGAAGTATAATGAAATAGCGAAAATTCCGAAATTTGTTTGAATAGGGTATTTTTATTTGGCTTTATTTTGATTAATTTGAATTTAAAGAAATAACATTAGGTCATATTCGAATGAAGCTAACTAAAATTCTAATCTGCACCCTTATTGCCGTAATCTCAGCGATTTTCTTCTCCTGTTCTAGAAGTCCGGAAAACTCTTCTACTGCAGTTACGAACACTTCAATTGAGATAAAGGATCGACAACATATTACTGGATTAGACATTTTTCTTCTCATTGATCAATCTGGAAGTATGATAGGCAATAACGGAACTGATCAAAATGGTATTCGTTATGATGCCTCAAGATATTTAGTCCAAAGTCTTTTTGTAAAGAAGTCAGATGATGAGTTTCCAAACCGGATATCAATAATTCACTTTGGCGATAATGCAACAAGTTCCGGTTTATTGGAAGTCTTACCAGGCAACTTAAATAAAATTCAGGATGCTATTAGATCAGGACATGCAACCCAAGGGGCTAATACAAACATAATAAAAGCGCTTCAGGCTGTCAAAAGTGATTTTGAAAGAGCCCCCAAGTATGTAAATCGACGTGAACGTGCAATCGTTATATTTACCGATGGTAAACCAGAAAAGGGAAACAACGAGTCTCAAGCATTAATACAATCTTATTTTAAAGAAATTAAAGATTATGTTCAAACTGAGCTAAAGGACTTTAAATTATTTATTATCGGGATTGATAATCCTGCAGCAAATGTTAAATTTTCGCAAACAATTATTGACTGGAAAGAATTTCTTGTTCCTGAAAATATCAGTTCTATAAGAAATTTAGATGAATTATACACGAAATTTAACGAGTCAGTCGAAAAAATACTTGAGTTGAAGTCAAGCCAGGTATTGGTTAAAGATTCCGGAGAGTTTATCGTAAACCCCTATGTAGATGAACTGGAATTTCATGTGTTTGCCCGCCATCCTTTGCAACTATCAATTTATGACCCTCAAAAGAGATTAATTAAAATAGATTCAACACTGCTAAATAATGCAGGATATATTATTCAAAAGGAGAAATCTCCCGCACCCGGTACCTGGACATATAATCTTAAAAGGCAACAAGGAGATTTAGAGCCGATTCGAATAGTTCGGAACGAAATCCCTTTCAGATTAGAGTTACTTAAACCGGAACCTATTTTCAATTCAATAGGGCAACGATATTTCCCATTAGGGAAAAAGATTCGTCTTAAAGCCCGGTTCACCAAAGAAAACCAGCAAGAAATAGTTGAACTAAAAGAGTATCCGTTATCGTTTTCAGCACGGATTACTTCTTCAGATAATCCTGGTTTTGATAAACAAATTCGATTTCTGAAAGAAAACAAAGCCGGATTAAATTATTACGCGGATGAAACTTTTGCCTTTGATAAAGAAGGTACATATAACATCAGACTTACCGTTAAAGGCGGTACGGCAGTTGAGTTTGTCAACACCGAACCTATTGAAGTTTTGAAAATTCCCTATTTTGAAATAGAAGAACCATTACCGCTTGCAGTATTGAATATTAATGAACCGATTAAGCTTAAAGGGTCATTTAAAATTGGCGACCAATCAATTGATCCCGGTAAATATTTTATTGATAATCCATCAAATATAGTTTTATCTCAGGTGGTATTATCGCCAGATTCAATTAAATCAGCGGCAATATGGCTTGAGCAATCAAAAACCGATAAATCTGTAATTTCGGGTATTTTACCAACAGGCAAGGAAGAATTTAATACTTCTAAAGAGGGTGTTTACCAAATAGCTTTTGATTTCAAAACTAAACCATTAATTCAATATTACCTTTTCCCCGAAAGGATAATATCGGTTTATGATATTACTTTGAAAGAACAATGGTATCTAAAAATATGGAATTGGTGCTTAAGATTATTTTACATTTTCCTAGCCTTGGTATTGCTGGGAGGACTTTATAAAATTTACAAAATTTTGATAAAAGGAGTCAGTTATCCTTCCTATGAAAGGTCTATATTAGCTATTCCTCAACTTGAATTAGATGAATCGGACGAGCTAACCGATCAGGATTCCGGTCCACAAGAAAATATAACCAAAGAGTATACTATTATTGCCGAAAATAGCCTTATAAAAAACTATACCAGCCCTCCAGTTTCAGTGAGATTGGGAAAAAACAAAAAAGGTAAAGAATTATATGCAAAATTTTGGGCGAGACCGCTGGATAAAGACGGTAAAAGAATTGAAATATACTCAGGTAATTTTCTCACTAATTTATTGTTTTGGAAGAAACCGGTGGCCATAATTGATGCAACAAATAATAATAAGTCTATTAAAATTAAAAACAAATCGATAGAATTTGTAGCAAACGGTGAAATCCAAAACACAGATTATGACAGTTCTGGAAGCAATGATGACACTGGTCAAGATAGTCCGTCAGAGAGTTCAAATAACGATTTTTCATTCTAAATAAAGGATTTTCAATATGTCACATTCAATGTTGGTAATTGGTGTTGGTGGGGGAGGAAAAGGAATATGCAATCATATAAAATATGAATGCGAACGAGTTTATGGATCATTACAAAAAGCAAACACATTTATTTTCAGTATGGATGGTTTGGGACATGATGGAGATTATATACTGCCCCGGCAGTATGAGATTGATTATAGTGCGGATTCCAAGGAATGCTATAAGTTTAATGATAGTGCAAATCCTACCGACAGATTAAAAAATCTAGTAAAGGGTAATACGGATGATGTTTTTGCACAATGGCTTACCCAGGACCAAGCATCTAGCGTCCTCAGAGCCGGCAATATTTCTCCTTCTGCAGGATTTGCCGGTCAAAGGGTACCAGGACACGCATATGTATTTGTTGATCAAAATAATATCAAAAAAGCACTCACTAATGTTGTAAATGATTTTAAAAAGAATTCTCAAACAGATGATGATATGAGAGTAATTGTTTTAGTGGGTACTCAGGTAGGCGGAACCGGGGCAGGCATCCTGTCCGATGTTGCTACTATGCTTGCTGATATAATTACGACTGATTCAAAATTATGGATTTGGAATCTATATCCATTAAGCGATACCTATGCACAATTGGATCAAAGTACATATGACAGAAGTGTCAAAGGGTTTGCCGGTTTTTTAAATTTATTAAGGATTAATACTTCAACTAGTGTGAAATTTCCATTTTTTATTGAATATTCTAAAGAAAACAGCATTAAGATCGGGAAGTACATTCATGTTCCTATTGTAGTAGACGGAGAAGGAGAAAATTTTAAATATAATACTGTTTCTCCCCAGAAGGGAGTTATTCCCATCATGTCAGATTTTATTTTTTCACTTATAAGGGACTTCAAGGAATTTGCCGCTTTTCAGAGTCAGATAGTGAATTATCCTGCCTGGATAGATGCACAACCAAGGAATTGTAAATTTGCCTCATTTGGTGATTATTCTCTTCAGTATTCATGGCAGGAAGTCAGTAATACTTTCAAATTCCGATTTGCAAATGCTTTTTATTGCAAAGTATTTGCACTCGAACCTACGGCAAAAGCAAATGGAGCATTGATTGCCGATAACTTGAAATCATTGAATTCATTCATGAATAATCTTATTTCTCTTAAATTTTCTATCTGGAATAAAACAAATATCACTTCTGTTTTAACACTAATGTTAACCGGTTCAAGGGACAGGTTGAAACCCTCCCTGGAATCTCTTATGAATGTTAAGATGACAAAATTGTGGCCATTTACAAGGAGTGCGAAAGAGTTCAGAAACGAAGCCCAAGCAGTCCAGAGTTCATACTTAAAAGAAGTAAAAGATTTTATTGGTGCTCAACGTAAAAAAATAACCGGAGATTTTATTACCGGGATAGCTACAGCAATAGAGAAAATATTTTATACGAAAGATAAAGATGAAAATTTAATACCCAAAGATCTTAAATCAAACCCGGGCAGCTTAATTGAATTTGTGTCATTTCTGGAGAACTTAATAATTGATGTCAGGGAATTTCAGAAAAAATTAGATTCTGATTACAAGATATATAAGCCAGAAGCAGACAAATTTCAACAAGCTGCAGGTAAGAGAATGCAGGCATTAGAAGATGCCGGCACAAAAAGGCAGCTTGAGGAATATTTACAGGGATTGGTAGAATACACAAAAATTGAGGCCTGGCGACTAACTATTGAATCAATAAAGGGTCTGACATTAAATTTAATTAAGTATCTGGATACATTTTACAGTCGAGTAGGTGATTCCGCAAACGGTTGGATAGGAATATTCAGAAAGTATAAGGACGAAACGGAAAAATTGTGGAGCACAGAATGTAATATAAGAAAAGAACGGGACGAATGGCTGGGAAGGAAATATTTACCTAAAACTGGAGGATTAGCCGAAGATTATTTGTTTGAGAAGGTAGCCGGGGAAGTACTTGATGGTATGATGGAAAAAATGTTCTGGAATATTTGTGGGGTGAAAGCGGATGGAAAATTAATTGATTATGACAATTTGTCTAACCCTCAGGAAACAATGATAGTGCTAACAATACCAGCTACTGACGAAGTAACTGCTATTCCAAAAATATATAAAAATGTAATAACAGAGGAGTTGTTAAAAGTTACCAATGGATATTCATTTTTTAATCATGTTCAATATTCAGATCAATATATCCCTAACTTATTGGAAAATTTGAACATATGGGAAATAATCAATATAGACTTTGAATATGGACATATGAACTCTGAAAATCTTACGAACTTAGAAAAGAATCTAGGTACATACATTACCAAACTACGGAATGAAATGATAAACGGGGCTGACGTCGGAATCAGTGGATCTGCGACAGCTGTGCCTGATAATGAAAGGAAAGATTCTTATTATCTTTTTGCTCCCGCTAACTTGAATAATATTAACGAAGTGTTCACTGAAAACCTTTACACTAATGTAGATGTTAAAAAGAAGGTGGACACATCCAAATTTAATAAGCATGAGATAAGGCTTGTTAAATTATTATTTGGTGTCGATCCAACACAGACCAATAGCTTTACAAATGGACAAGCGGATTATTTGAAATATTTGACCAAAGGGAATAATCAGCCGGTAGATAATTATCCAAACGAGCAAAATGCAGAAAGACTACGCAAGATAGTGGTAAAAAATGTTGACAGTAATTTTCAAAGAGTTTATATCCCAGAAGTTATTTCCTTACTTAATGATTATTTACCGACATATCATAATGGGAATAAACCTGAACTGACACATGTATTTGAAAAATTTTCACTCTGTTATTTGTCGGAAACACTGTTTAAAGATGAATTTCTTTTTCAGCAAAATATAACAGACGAACCCAAAATAAGGTTAACGATTAAAAATAAAAGTAACTTCGAGTATTTCATTCTAGGAGAAATATGGAATCTTCCTGAAATAGCAATTAATGTTATGAGATTTGATTATGAGATTAATAGAACCTGGTTACGTAATCCAGTCCGGAAAAAAATTATAGAACTTTGGGAAGAAAAAGAAAAAGAACTAATAAAAGGAAAGAATATAAAAGAATATCTGGTTGCCCTTAGGGAAAAGGCTGTAAAAGGCGGAATAAATATTGAAAAAGATCGTAAGCCCGACAATAAAATTTACGAATTTCCGATAAGTGATTTAATTTTGGCAATGCGTGCTGCAGTAATAGGATATACGAATGCAGCTATAAAAAATTTGAAATAATTATTTTTTAAAGTTTAGAGGATTAATAATCCTATATGTGAATTCTTTTATTCTGAGCATTCTTTAAGAAAGACAAAGAACTTTGAAACTTGACTTCTTCTGTTTGTTATAATATTTGATCCTAAAAAAATCTTTATCAGAATTATATTATTTGGGCATTAATTGAGATTGTCACAATGTAATCCGACATTCTTGGTTTTGAAAACATACAACCAATCCAATTTCCTCCCCAACACTTTCTTTTCTGAGATTTATTCTAACTCATTAGTTTTCTGAGTAATGTATTTAGTTTGTTATCTAACAAATTTCGACTGTTTGTCAGTTCAAATAGTGGAAGTATAGACTCTCTCTTAATCTTAAGGTGATTCTGTATTACAAAATTAAGCGCTTGCACTAATTGCAGAGAGTCATTTTGGATTATTGCATTATTTATCCGATTTAGTAAAAATATTTTTGCTAGGTAAATGGGTATCCCATCCCAAGGGAAAAAATGTTTTTCATCATAGTATCTATTTAATAATTCTTCACTATAATCTCTCCTTCTAAGAACTACAGCTGTTGCATCATCTTCATTGCTACTCGCACAATTTCTTGTGAACTCATCAATTTCTGTTTGCAACTTATCCTCATCCCATAATAATTGAATCAACTTTGAACTTAGCGGACTATCATTATGAACTCCATCAGTTGAGAAAACCAATATCTCACCTTGATTAAAAGGGGTCTTTTTAATTACATAATTTAAAATCTCAGATTGACCCATTGCTTTTGTGATTACCTTCCTAAAGAGAGGAACACCACCTTGAACAACGTGTTTTCCATTCAAAAGTATAGGTTCTAAAAGGGAATCATCCTCTGTAATTGGTTTGCATTTATTTTTTGAGATTTGATAAATTCTTGAGTCCCCAATATTTATATAGTAAATATTGTTCATATCGGTTTCCCATACGAGTAACAATAGAGTTGATAGCATTCCTTTGGTTTGTTCGGAATATTCACTGACCATTTTATTGGCATACAATACTCCATTATGTAGTCTATCTTCTATGGAACCATGCGAATTGATAAATTCCTTGATAGATTCCTCGCAACTAATCTTAGATGCCAAATAATCAAAACCACTATTAGTAACTCCATCAGCACATGCAATGATTAAAAGATCTTCTTCCTGGATATACTCCCATTTAGAGTGATCCCCATTATTTTTCTTTCCTTCTTTTTCTTTTGTTGATTCAATGACTTCAAATTTATTCAATTATTTTATCTATATTTTTTATTTAAATGTACACAATTCAAAATTAATTTAGAAGCATTATACTGGTATTTTTCGCTCAATACTTAAAAGTTAGTAGATGTAATTTCAGATATCCCTAATATTAATCCAAAGCCCCCAAATTAATGATATCGATAGAATTTCTGTTTTATAAAGGAGTTTCTAACAAATTGGAAAGAAATTAGATTCATTGTAAAACCAGATACTGTTATTAAGGGTACAGAATAATTATTATTATTTTAGAAATTATTTTGTCAAGTTTTGAGAAATTATCATAAGTGAATCTGTATTTGTAAGCCAAACGACAATAGTTTCAGGAAAAAATTGCAAATCTCTGGGTTCCGTTTTCTCCCAGATCGAGGTTTAAATAAACACACAACATTTGTTTTTAAAGATCATTATTGATAGGGGCAGACTGTTGATTAGAGATGTCTGTTTCTTCCCTAAATCACTTGCTAGATTAATTATGAAATAGATTCCGACTAATTAAGAGGGAAGACTTCAGTAAATAATACAAAAACTCACCCTCGCAACTTGTTATTATAAAATAAGTTATGGGTAAACAAAAATTCCTCTATTAGCGGAAGTAGTTTTTCTTAGCATTTTTAATAAATTGCTGATCTTCAGTGAGAATTCAAAATATGCTTTTAATTTAGCAGGACAACATGTAAATAAATGGTATTCACAAAAAATCCAAATAATAAATATTTTTCATGCTTTGTAAATGTTTTTCACGTATATTTGTCGTAACACTTTTCATAGATAAAATGAATAATAAACATTTTTCACAGACAATAAACCTTTTTCACGGAAGGACAGCACCAGAACAAGGAAAGTTGGTAGGATATGGTGCCATTATCGAATCCCTGAAATTGGCTGTACCAATTCCAAGGCAACTTGCATTAATTAGTCAAATGACGAGACAATATGCAACTGAAAATTGGCTTGTTTTTACTCCAAGGCATCAACCAAAGGAAACACTTTATAGTCACTTGGTTTTTGCATTAAAATATGAAGGTATAAACCTATTGTTTTTTAAAAAGCTGTTTGAACAATTAGAACCAGAAACTATTGAACAGTGGATAAACAATGAGCCATTTGGTCAGTATAGCAGGAAAATATGGTTCTTATACGAATGGCTTATGCAAAAGTCATTAGCAGTGCCTGATTTAAAAGGAGGAAATTACATTCCGCTTGTGGAAGAGAAATTACAGTATACTAATCCGGTAAGTACCAATGCAAGCCGGCAGCGAATAAAAAATAATTTACCCGGAGTGGTTGAATTTTGCCCGCTCATTCACAAAACGTCTAAGCTGGAAAAATATATCGCAGAAAACCTTTCTAAAAAAACTGATTCCGTTATAAGCAGGGTACACAAAGATATCTTGCTTCGTACATCTTCATTTTTACTGCTAAAAGATTCTAAGGCTTCCTTCAATATAGAAGGTGAAAATCCCACCCAAACCAGGGCTGTTCGCTGGGGAAGGGCTATCGGGCAGGCTGGCAGTAAATCATTAAGTGAAGAAGAGCTTCTCAGACTACAACAAATCATAATAGAAAACAGCCGCTTCATAAAGATGGGCTACCGAACCGAAGGAGGTTTTATTGGTGAACACGACCGCACTACAGGTGAACCTATCCCGGAACATATCTCAGCCCGATGGCAGGATGTGGAAACACTGATGGATGGATTGCTGGCTGCCGCAAAGCAAATGGTGGATACTAAGTTTCACCCGGTGTTAACTGCTGTCAAAATAGCTTTTGGTTTTGTTTTTATTCATCCGTTTGTAGATGGAAACGGAAGATTACATCGCTACCTGATTCATCATATATTATCAAATATGAAATTTACTCCTCAGGGAATTATTTTTCCTGTATCTTCGGCCATCTTAGATCGAATTAATGATTATAGAAAAACATTGGAAAACTATTCACAACCTTTGCTTGACTTTATTCAATGGGAGAAAACCCCTGATAATAATGTGAAGGTACTAAACGAAACTATTGATTATTACCGATATTTTGATGCAACAGTTCAGTGTGAGTTTTTATTTGAATGCATTGATTATACTATCAATAAAATCATACCGGATGAAGTTGCTTATCTGCAATATTATGATCAGATGAAAGTTTGGTTAGATGATCGTTTTCAAATGCCTGACAGAATGGTTGCTTTACTCATTCAATTTTTAGAACAAAATAACGGTATAATTTCCAAAAGAGCAAAAGAGAAAGAATTTGCAGGATTAACAGAGGGGGAAGCGAAGATGATCGAAGAAAAATATAAAGTATTTTTTAATAAATCATAGCTATAAAACCCGAACTAAGGAATATCAATCTGATATTCCTTCCGATTTGATATCAGAAATGTATTTTACTTTTGACATAGTGTTTGACATAGTTCCAATAAATTATTGGATCTTTTTTAACCTTTTTCAGGTCGATCGGGTATGATGACAAAAAACGGCTCATAAAAAAAGTGCGAATACTTTTAATATTCGCACTTCTTGTGCACCCAACCGGGCTCGAACCGGTGACCTGCTGATTAAGAGTCAGATGCTCTACCAACTGAGCTATGGATGCGGAGTAAAATTACTAAAATTTCAATTCACTTTCAAAGCTAATAAACCCGCTTTTTATTCAATTGATAGCAATATTTATTCCGAAATTCCGTC
>JARLHD010000101.1 GCA_031292435.1 Ignavibacteriaceae bacterium | reverse complement strand
GTCATATTCTTACCGCAGAATTCTACGCAAAGAAAAATAATCGAAAATGTAATTGAAAAAATTATTATTGATGAAGACCAGAAATTCCTTGGCTGGAGGGATGTTCCTGTAGATTTGCAGGTCCCGGGCAAAGGTTCAAGGGCAACGCAGCCTTTTATAAAGCAGTGTTTTATTGGTGCAAATAAAAGAATCGAATCCCAGGATGAATTTGAAAGAAAACTTTATCTGATCCGCAGAATTATCGACCAAAGAATACGTATTGAGGTTAAAATTGACAGGAGCAAATATTATGTTCCTTCTTTTTCAAGCAGAGTTCTGATCTATAAAGGAATGCTTCTTGCCCCTCAGCTTCGTGCTTATTATAAAGATCTGAATGATCCCGACATGATCTCCGCAATGGCAATGATACATTTAAGATTTTCAACTAATACCTTTCCAACCTGGGATTTGGCGCATCCTTTCCGCATGATAGCCCATAACGGGGAGATAAATACTTTGCGCGGGAATAAGAATTGGATGGCTGCCAGGCAGCATGTGATGGAATCAGAATTCTACGGGAAAGACCTAAGGAGAATGCTTCCGATTGTTATGGAAGGACAGAGTGATTCAGCCACTTTTGATAATGTGTTGGAATTATTGGTGATGAGCGGAAGAAGCCTGCCCCATGCAATGATGATGATGATCCCTGAAGCATGGTCCAAAAATGATATGATGGATCCTGACAGGAAAGCATTTTATGAATACCATGCCACAATGATGGAACCCTGGGACGGTCCTGCTGCTGTGGTCTTTACTGATGGAAATATAATTGGCGCAACCCTCGACAGGAATGGGTTAAGACCCTCCCGCTATCTCATTACAAAGGATGATCTCGTTATTCTTACGTCTGAAGCCGGAACTTATAATATTCCTGATGAAAATATAGCAGTAAAAGGAAAACTTCAGCCGGGAAAAATGTTTATCCTTGATTTGAACCAGGGAAGAATAATTGATGATGAAGAAATAAAGAAACAGATCGTTACCCGGAAACCCTACAGGCAATGGGTTAATGAAAATATGATTAAGCTTAATCATCTTCCTACACCTGATTTTATTTATAATGCAAATTTTGAAACTCTTCTTTTAAGACAAAGAATTTTCGGTTATACAAAAGAAGATCTGATGAAGGTTATGCGCCCCATGGCAGTCAATGGAGAAGAAGCTGTCGGGTCAATGGGCACCGATTCAGCTCTTGCAATTCTTTCCAACAAACCACAGCTGCTGTTTGCATATTTTAAGCAGTTATTCGCCCAGGTTACTAATCCGCCCATTGATTCAATTCGTGAAGAGTTAGTAATGGAGTTGACTACTTATGTCGGTCCTGAGCAAAATCTTTTAGGTGAAACTCCTGAACATGCTCACCGCCTGGAACTTGAACATCCGCTTCTTTCAAACTCACAGATGGAAAAGATCCGGTTTATAGCAAAAGGTCACTTCAGGGCATTAACCTTTTCTGTTCTTTTTGATCCTTATACCCGGCATGATATGCGCGAACGGCTTGACCAGATTTGCGTTGAAGCGGTAGATGCTGTCAAATCAGGCATCTCTTTAATTATCCTATCAGACAAAGGCACTGATATTCATCATGCCGCGATTCCATGTCTTCTGGCTACAGCTGCAGTTCATCATGCATTATTAAGAGCCGGTTTAAGAACAAATACCGGTTTAATAATTGAAAGCGGGGAACCCAGGGAGGTACATCATTTTGCGCTTCTCTGTAGTTATGGCGCCAATGCAATAAATCCCTATGTCGCATACGAGACACTTGCTTATCTTGCCGAAAATAAATTTCTTCCTGCGCGTTTGGATTATAAAGCTGTCAAGAAGAATTATGTAAAAGCTGTTAGTAAAGGTCTTTTCAAAATATTTAGTAAGATGGGTATCTCTACTCTCCAATCCTATTGCGGTGCACAAATATTTGAGGCTATTGGACTTGATTCTGAAATAGTTGAAAAATACTTTACCGGCACTCCAACCAGGATTGAGGGACTAAGTCTTGAAATGCTTGAAGTAGAAACGAAAAAAAGACACCTGGCTGCACTTGATCCGCAAGTCGATCAGAGTCTGCTTGATTCCGGAGGTCTCTATCAATACAGGAAGGACGGCGAGGTTCATTTGTGGAACCCGCTTAGTATTTCAAAACTTCAATTAAGCACCAGCCGTGGTGATTATAAGACATTTAAAGAGTACACCGGGTTAATAAATAACCAGAACAAAAACCGTGTAACTCTGAGAAGCTTGTTTTCATTAAATAAATCAGCTAATCCTGTTCCGCTTGATGAAGTGGAACCTGCTAAGGAAATTGTTAAAAGATTTTCAACCGGAGCTATGAGCTTTGGTTCAATTTCAAAAGAGGTTCATACATCTCTTGCTATTGCAATGAACCGTATCGGTGGAAAATCCAATACAGGTGAGGGAGGAGAGGAATCACAAAGATTTATCCCCTTGCCTAATGGCGACAGCATGAGGTCTTCAATCAAACAGATAGCATCAGCCCGGTTCGGTGTTACTGCCGGTTATCTTGTTAATGCAGATGATATCCAGATAAAATTGGCTCAGGGAGCAAAGCCCGGAGAGGGAGGTCAGTTGCCCGGATTTAAAGTTGATACTATTATTGCTAAAGTCCGCCACAGTATTCCCGGGGTAACACTTATAAGCCCTCCTCCTCATCATGATATCTATTCAATTGAGGATTTGAAACAATTGATCTTTGACCTGAAGAATATTAATCCTAATGCCAGGATAAGTGTGAAACTTGTTTCAGAAGTCGGCGTAGGTACAATCGCAGCAGGAGTTGTAAAAGCGGGAGCTGATCATATTCTGATAAGCGGACACGACGGAGGTACAGGCGCCAGTCCCATCTCTTCAATTCAATATGCCGGTTCTCCCTGGGAACTGGGGTTAAGTGAAACTCAGCAGACGCTGGTTCTTAATGGTTTAAGGGATAGAGTATTTCTCGCTGCAGATGGTCAGTTGAAAACCGGCAGGGATGTTGTAATTGCTGCACTGCTTGGTGCTGAAGAATTTGGTTTTGCAACTGCACCCCTGATAACCCAGGGCTGTATTATGATGCGTAAGTGTCACCTCAATACATGCCCGGTTGGCGTAGCCACCCAGGATCCCCAACTTAGGAAAAAATTTACAGGTAAACCTGAATACCTAATCAATTTTATGTTTTTTATAGCAGAAGAAATAAGGGAATACATGTCAGTTCTCGGGTTCAGGAATATGAATGAGATGATCGGGCAGACGGATAAACTTACTCCTGTAAAACAATATGATCATTGGAAAGTGCGCGGCGTTGATCTTAGCAAACCCCTGTTTAAATCTGAGCCGCTTTATGAAACTAATATGTACAGGTCAAGGAACCAGGTTACTGAACTGGACAAACAGATTGATAATGATTTTGTAAAAAAATCCAGACCGGCTCTTGAATATCAGATCCCGGTTAAAATTATTTCTGCAATAAGGAATACTAACCGCTCCGTAGGTACAATGCTTTCCGGTGAAATTGCAAGGAAGTTTGGAGATGACGGGTTATCCGATGGTACGATTAAGATTGAATTAAATGGAACTGCAGGTCAGAGTTTTGGTACTTTTTTAGCCAAAGGTATTGAACTTTCACTGGTTGGAGAATCTAATGATTATACAGGTAAAGGACTTTCCGGCGGAAGAATTATTATTAAAATTCCCCCAAAAGCTACATTTAACCCTGCTGAAAATATCATAGCCGGAAATACCTGCCTTTATGGTGCAACAAGCGGCGAAGCTTATATTAATGGCATTGTTGGTGAAAGGTTTGCTGTAAGGAATTCTGGTGCCAAAGCCGTTGTTGAAGGAACCGGCGACCACTGCTGTGAATATATGACCGGCGGCAGAGTAGTTATTTTAGGCAGGATAGGAAGAAATTTTGGAGCGGGCATGTCCGGGGGAATTGCTTATATCTGGGATCCTTCAAAGGATGCAATAAAATATATAAATCCCGGAATGGTTGATATTGAATATCTGATCTTTGATGAAGACATTGATGAAGTTAAGAACCTTTTAACAAAACATCTAAAATATACGGGATCCAAAAGGGCTGAAACTATCCTTGAAAATTGGTCTAAACAAAAAGATAATTTCTGGAAGATTATACCCGGTGAATATAAAAAAGCTCTTGCTGATCAGCATAAATTAAAGGATGGTCCTAAACCGGCGAAGGAGAAAGTAGTTTATGGGTAAGCCTACCGGTTTTATGGAATATACCAGGAAAACGCTTAACAAAGAAGCACCTGATAAAAGAGTATTACATTTCAAAGAATTTGAATCTCCATTATCCGCTGAAGAAACGAAAATCCAGGGAGCCCGTTGTATGGATTGCGGGATTCCATTTTGTCATGGCGATACCGGCTGTCCTGTGCAGAATTATATCCCGGAATGGAACGATCTGATTTATCACGGACATTGGAAAGAGGCTCTTGATAATCTCCACACCACAAATAATTTTCCTGAATTCACCGGAAGATTATGTCCTGCTCCATGCGAAACAGCCTGTACACTTGGAATAAATGAACCGCCTGTCTCGATTAAATCAATTGAACAAACAATCATTGATTTCGGATTTAGCCAGGGATGGGTTAAACCGAGAATGCCATATGTACATAGCAATAAATCTGTTGCAGTTGTTGGATCAGGTCCTGCAGGTTTGGCTGCTGCCCAACAGCTTGTTCGTGCAGGTCATATAGTTACTGTTTTTGAAAAGAATGACAGGATCGGCGGATTGCTTAGATACGGAATTCCCGATTTTAAATTGGAGAAAGAACTTATAGACAGAAGATTAAGACAGCTTTCAATTGAAGGGGTTGAGTTTAAAACGAATGTTAATGTGGGGTTTGATATTTCTGCCAACGAACTGATTGAACGATATGATGCAGTCATACTTGCAGGCGGATCGGAAAAGCCAAGAGATATTCAGATTCCGGGACGTGAACTGAAAGGTATTTACTTCGCAATGGACTACCTTACCAGGCAGAATAAATTAAATGCAGGGGATAATTTAACCGACCCTATAAATGCCGAAAACAAAAAGGTGATTATATTGGGAGGAGGGGATACAGGCTCTGATTGTGTAGGAACTGCGAACAGACAAAAGGCTTCACGCATAACACAGCTTGAAGTTATGCCGATGCCCCCGGAAACGCGCTCTGATTCAACTCCTTGGCCTTACTGGCCCATGATCTTAAAAACTTCCTCCAGCCATGAAGAAGGAGTGATAAGGAAATGGGGCATAAATACAAAATTATTTAAGGGCAGTGATAATGGAGATTTGACCTCCTTAATTTGTAACGAGGTTAAATTAGACAATGGGAAATTTGTTGAAGTGCCCGGTACTGAATTTGAAATAGAAGCAGATCTTGTTTTGATTGCTGCCGGATTCCTTCATCCTGAACAAAAAGGATTGATCGACCAGTTGGTCTCAATTGGAATGGAACTCGACCAGAGGGGAAATATTAAAGCAGCATTCGGGGATGAAGATAATGCACATGCTACAACTCTTAATAAAGTCTTTGCCTGTGGTGATATGAGAAGAGGGCAGTCAATTATTGTGTGGGCGATTGCTGAAGGACGGAAGTGTGCAGCGGCAGTTCATAAATATCTGACGGAACCCGTGGATTAATTTCAGTTAATTATAAATTTATCATTTGAACTATCAGCATCCAGCCAGATTTTATCGAACAGGGCTGCTTTAATAATTTTCTTTACTGCAGGTATCTCAACTATATATTTCTTATTGCCATCCTTCCAGACCGAAACACTTTTACTTATTATTTCAGTTGTTCCATCTGAGTAGGCGATCTTTAGTTTAAACCCTCCCGGATAAATCCCTTTTTTCTCTATTATAATATTATACTTATTTCCTGCTTTTGTTATTTCCTTTATTCCAAGATCTAAATATCCATATTCAAAAAACCATGGTTTTATTAACCATGTAAGGTCCTCTCCCACGGCATTACTCATAGAATTAAAGAAATCGTAAGGCATCGGGTGCTTTCCATGCCATCTGTCCATGTATACATGAAGCGCCTTAAAAAATAAATCGTCTCCCAAATACTCTTTCAGCATATTATAGAAATATGCAGCTTTTATATAAGCGTTGTACCTGTAAACCGGGCTCTTCAAATATTTTGCAATTGCAATTATTGGTAAGTCGAGGTCATTCCCGATCGCATTTTTATATGCCTTTACCCTGCTGTTTTTAATAACCTCGATAGAATAGAGAGTTGAAGTAGTCATAAAATCAATATATGCTGCCCATCCTTCATCCATCCATGCATATTTAGATTCATTAGTTCCCATGTAGAATGGAAAATATGTGTGTGATATTTCATGAGCGGTTAGTCCAACCATGCTTGAATCGGGAACGGAACTGTCGTTAACCATCATCGGATATTCCATCCCTCCTGAACCATTATAGATTGTTTCGGTTGGATATGGAAAAGGAACGCCCGGTAGAACAGTTGACATATATTCTATTTCTGCCCGCGCAGTTTTTGCTACTTTATAAAAATCTTTTGACTCTTTATCATATGCAGCATTTATAAAAACCCGTCTGCCTGATTTTTTATCTACGATAAGACCTGAACCATCCCACAAATAATGGTCGCTCAATGCAAATGTAAAATCAGTAACATTAGCGGCCTTAAATTTCCATGTGTTTTTAGCATTCGCTTTAGTAATATTTTTATTTATGATATCATTTGAATCAATTATTTTAACCACGGTATTGGATATTAAAGCAGATTGGTATCGTTTGACATATTTATCAGTTAATACTTCATCCGGATTTTGAAGAACTCCCGTAGCATTTATAATATAATCCTTTGGTACAGTAATAGAAACTTCATAATCAGCAAAATCATTATAGAATTCCACCCCGCCGGTATATTGAAAATCATTCCAGCCATCTATATCATCATAAACTGCTATGTGCGGATAGAAATATGCGATAAAAAATGTTGATGAATCAATAGTCCCGGTTCTTACATTAGACTCTTTATTTAAAACATAATTCCAGTCAAATGAAAAATCAGCTTTCGTCTTTGGAAATATCGGGGTTGATAGTTTTATTCTTAGCAGGGTTCCCCTGTATTCATTATAATTGCTGTAAACTGATGTGTCTATCCCCTTGCCGTTATAAACTATATTCTTTAGTATTAAACCGTCGCCTTCATCCTCAGGATTTATTGCAAAATCCCGTGGGTTTCCTTTTTTGAATAAATTAGGGAAAAGATGGACGAAAATCTCATTAAGTGTATCAGGACTATTATTGCTATAAATGATTCTTTCATTTCCCCTGACTAATCTTGTCTTCGGATCAAATTCAACATTTATATTATAATCAGCCCGGTTCTGCCAGTAATTTATACCCGGCTTTCCATCTGAAGAACGTGTTCCATTATTAAAAGCTTTCTCAACATTTCGGGGTATATATAATCCGGGGTTTTGACTATAGATGGTATTGGTTAGAAATAATACTAAAAGAGTAAATAAATAAATTTTTAATATCATTTTTATTCTGATCATAATGATAATGAATTTATATTTTTATTAACCAGACTTTAGCTGTGTCTTATTGAAATAATATCCCCATCCTTTACAATATATTCTTTTCCTTCAAGCCTCCAGGTCCCGCTTTCTTTTGTTTTAGCAAAAGATCCGTATTTAATAAAATCATCATAATGTACTACTTCCGCTCTTATAAACTTTGCATAAAAATCAGAATGTATTTCCCCGGCTGCTTCCTGTGCGGTCGATCCTTTCCTAATTGTCCATGCCCTGCATTCATCCTCTCCCACAGTCAGAAATGACTGCAAACCTAACAATGAATAAGCTTCCCTGATTATAGTATCCAGAGCTGAATTCTTAATTCCATACTCCTCCATGAAAACCGAAGCTTCTTCCTCAGATAGTTCAGACATCTCCATTTCAATTTTACCGAAGAATGAAAGTGCCTTGGTATTTTTCCCTGCTTTATTTTTAACCAATTCATTTAAGTATTTATCAGCATCATTGATCTGTGTTTCATCAAGATTTACAGCAATAAGCTGAGGTTTTAGCGATAGGAATTGATAGGTCTTAAGAATTTTCAGGTCATCCTTGTTTAAATCGGCATCCCTTAGGGGCTTCTCATCCTGAAGTACATCATAACATTTTTCAAGTACAATGAGTTCTTTCTTAAGGTTGTCCTCATGTATTTTCAAAATCTGTTTCTTTAAACTCTCTATCCTTTTCTCTATAATCGATAAGTCAGATAAAATAAATTCAGTATCAACAATATTGATATCCCGCATCAGGTCAATCTTTCCTTCTGGATGCATGACCAGCTCATTTTCAAATAATCTAACTACATGTATTAGAGCATCCGTATTTTTAATTTTCGACAGGAAATTGCTTGTAAACTGAGTTGAACCGGAGTCTCCTTTTTGAAGACCGATAATATCAACAAATTCGATAGCCGCATTAACTTTCTTTTTGGGATTAAAGATCTGAACGCATTTATCTAATCTCTGATCCGGCACTTTTATAACAGCCTGGTGACTTTCAGCCCTTGCAAGAATTGAGGGATCGATATGTGTTTTCGTGATTGTCTGGAATAATGTTGATTTCCCGGATAACGGGAGTCCTGTTATGCCTATTTGCATTAATTTTCCTTTAGAATTTCACAAATATAAATAAAATTCAGAGCAAACTAATCTATATCATTTAATTATTCCATTCATCACGCATTTGGTTCTTTCATTTAATATCCGTGAAAAAACGAAACCTATTAAAAACCGGTTCGTCTTAATAATAAATACGAATCGGAATAATTCTTTTTGGAGGCATTATGTTTAACGATAGACTAAATAGAAGCTTTTTTAATATTAATACAACAATGCTGTTGGTGATAATACTTTCCCTGATTTCTGTCTCTTATGCAGTGGTTCTTGGAATTAAAAAGTTAGATGATCCTAAAAAAAAGGCTGAGACATTTATTTTCTATTCCGGTGAGAAAGAAGATAAATACGAAGCGGTATTTTCAGATGGAGAGCTGAAATCATTATCTGAAAATGGAAAACTCCTGTCCAAAGATGAAATGAAGGATAAAGAGGACCTGGTTTACGATAGGATTAATGATCTGGGTGATAAAAATGGAGAGAATTTTGTTTTCCATTTTGATGGTAAGAAATTTAACGAACGGATGAAACACTTCGGCGAGGAAATGAAACAGTTTAAGCCGCATATACATATGATGCTCGACTCTCTCAACTTTAATTTTGATAAATTAGATTTCAATATCGACATCCCTGATATCGAAATGGATGAAAAGGATTTTAATATCGATGTGGATAAAATAAATAAGGAACTTGAAAAAGCTGCAGAGGAAATTAAAAATTCTAAAGAAGAAATTGCTGGACTTGATATCCCCGAGCTGACTAAAAGGGTGAACGAAGAAATGAAGAAAGCCAATATCGACCTCAAGAGATCAAAAAAGGAAATTCATAAACTCGATCAGTTCCTTAAAGATATTAAACAGGAGATGATCAAAGATAATTTAATAAAGAGCACTGAAGATAAAATCAGTCTGAAGATCGATGATGGTGATATCTATGTTAATGGTAAAAAATTACCTGATGATTTAGCAAAGAAATATAAGAAGCTGTACAAGGATAAATTTGGTCACAATATGCACCATTCGTTTGAAATTGAATCGGAGGATTAACCATTTATCTGTTTTATTTTGAAATTTTAAGGACTTTTAGGCTATGCATTCTTAAATGCAGATGCATAATAAATATAAAAATATCGCTCCTCATTTGCATTCCTTAATTTATTAGGTCTACTGCTTTTCTAATACCCAGAGGAGAGTTTTCCAAAATATTGTAGTTAAATGGAATGAAAAATAGGGGGGTCAAATGTTTAGAAAATGATGAGATTTTGAGGGGTATTTTTTAGACCCTTTTTGGAAAAAAGAAAAACCGCCGGAATTAACCAGCGGTTTTATTGTTATAATTTGTCGTTATTTTAGGAGTATCATTTTCTTACTCGACACATAATCATTAACCCTGATCTGATAGATATAGACTCCACTTGCAAATCTGGAAGCATTAAAGGTAAAATCATAACTACCTTCAATCTTATTTTCATTAACAAGTGTGGCAACTTCTCTGCCAAGAATGTCATATACCTTTAAAGTTACCATTCCGGGTTTAGGTATTTGATACCTGATCGTCGTTTCAGGGTTAAAAGGGTTGGGGAAATTCTGGTGCAACTCATACGTTTGGGGTATGAGATTATTTGCTCTTGAATTAACAGTATTATTCTGTTGCCCATTATTCTTTGATAATCCCAATAAATCTTCAACCAGACTGATGTTGGTTTTAGATTCATAGTCAGTCAGATTCATGGATTTGATTTCTACTAAAAGTTCTTTTGTTTTAGCCTTATCTTTCTTTATGTTCAGGTAAGCAAAGAGTTTTTCAAATATTTAGAATTACTTTAGAATTTACAAGGGGAGATTAGCAATAAATAAAACATCTGATCTTTAATTAACACATTTTTAATCCCTGGCCAGTTATTTATATTATTTAATTAGAATGAGTTTCTTAGTTTCACAAAAATTACCGGATCTCATTTGATAGTAATAAATACCGCTACTGATATTTTTGCTATTAAGTGTAACTTCATAGGTCCCGGCAGGTTTAGCTTCATTTACTAATGTGATTATTTCCTTACCAAGAACATCGAATATTTTTATAGTAACTAAAGTATTTATCGGCAATTGATAACGAATTGTAGTGGTTGGATTCCAGGGATTAGGATAATTTTGTGCCAAGGAAAATTTAGCTGGAGACTCCATTTCTAGATCTATGATACTGCTATACTTATATGTACCATTCACATCAAATATCCTAAGGCGATAATTATAATTCCCAGAATTCACGTTCTTATCGATATATGAATAAGATCTGGGCGAATTACTGTTACCCGATGCTTGTATGGAAGCTATTTTTTGCCAGGTATTGCTACTGGAAGTTCTCCTTTCTACTTCATATGATAAGCAGTTAGTTTCTGTTGCCGTATTCCAATTCAATATAACATTATTATTAACTTTAGATGAGGTAAATGAAATCAATTCTACTGGTAATGCAGTAACAGAACTGTCATTAATACAGCGGATACTATTGCCTGCAATTTTATCAATTGGACCCCCGAAGATTGTCTTACTATTGTTTACAAGCTCTAAGTAATAGGCCAATGTAGAACTCCAATAAACTGCAACAATTCCAAGGCTCATAAACTTACCTTGATAAATACCACCAGCTAGCAATGCTGAAAAACCACTTGCATTTGTTCCTGCCCCTGAACCTGAACCTTGTCCGAAATCTTTCAGATCATTACTATTATTTCCCACATATGTTTTTAAGATTGAAAAATCATTCCAAGTTGGCACATGCCAACCTATTGGACAGATACCTTTTGCACCTTCTGTTGTATCATATTGCATAGCTTCATCCCATTGGTACAACCCGCCATAAATTGAACATTTTACTGAATCGTTATTATAACAGTATTTTTCAATTATTCCATTATCTGATTGATTTATAGTGCCGTTTATTAATGATCCTATATTCAGATTTTCTCTCATCCAGCATTGATCTCCAATTGCTACGGTATTATATGTCTGTCCCGCATAGGTAACTGTGGGCATTCCCGGACATGGATTGATAGGTACTTGATAAATGCTAAATAAATTGCTAATGCTATTAGTGTCAGCACTATTTGTACTGCTGATTTTAACTTTACAATTTGTTGAAGGTGTATTAGGAACTGTCCAGTTGAAACTGCCTGTTGAAGTTGGAGTGGTTGGGATTATGTTTATCCAACTTGTACCATTATTTGTAGTATAATCTATCCGGATGTTAATTACATTGCTAAATGACCATGTTATTTTATGTGTTGAGCCAATTAACCAGTTTTCCCCTCCGACCGGAGATTTTAGTGTTAATGGACCTATATCATCCATGACACATCGTGCGCTGCCCCCACTCTCAGGACTAAAATAATCAACTAAGGTGAAGAAACTGCTTGTAGGATCAAGATAATATGCATCAATCTTATATGGATACAAATAATACTGATAAGGGAACCACCCTATATTTCCTAAATTACTGAAAGTACCATCAGAGTTCCGGTTACCAGCCAACAATGCTGAAAAGCCACTGGTGTTTGTTCCCGCTCCATATCCAGATCCTTGTCCTACTGCCTTTAATGCATTTGCATCATACAATACAGCTGATAATAAGATATCAAAGGTACCATATGAGGGAATATGCCAGAATGGAGGACAGAAACCCGGTTCATTCATTTCTGAAAATAAATATAACCCCCCATAAGTTGAACAGTTAGCTGTATCATCATTATAGCAGTATTTTTCTAATATACTATCCTGGGGTTGTAGCTGACTGCCGGGAATCATTGTCCCTATGTTAACGTTTTCTTTGAACCAACATTTGTTCCCAATCATTATAGTATGATATATTTGCCCACCATGCACAATCGTGGAGCCGCCAGGGCATGTGGTATAAATTGTAAATATGGTGTCACTAATCGCAAAGGAGTTTGGATTATTTATATCAGTTATTTTTACTCTGCAGTTCTTTGAAGGTGTGTCTGGAATAGTCCAGTTATAGTCACCATCAGTGGCACTTGCTGAACCTAAAATATTTATCCAGCTTATTCCATTATCGGTTGTATAATCTACCTGTATTTTTTTATCTGTTAAAACTCCACCCCAGGAGATTTTATGAACTGAACCAGCCTGCCAGTTTTCTCCACCATAAGGAGCTTGTAACAATAATCCATTTGTATCCTTTATACACCTGACACTAAGTCCAAATTCTGCATTATAATGTCTACCGGAAATTACCTCATTATCATTCCAAAGTTCTAAATAGTTTGCCTCATAGGGATCAGCATGAACTATGTAAAAGGAATAGCAGCTCCAGAAATTTGCATTGATAGCATTATTTCCAAATAAAGTATATGAGTCATATCCTGAAAGTAAACCGGAGAACCCGCTTGTATTAGTTCCTCCCCCCTGACCGACTTGTAATAATGCATTTCCATTTGCACCTATTGCTGAAATTAAAGAATCAAATTCAGAGGTTAATGGAATATGCCATCCAATTGGGCAGATACCTCTTGGACTTTGTTTTTGCGTATACTGAACTGCTTCCCGCCATTGATACAAACCCCCATAAATATCACACATTGCAGGGTCATTGTTATAGCAGAATTTCTCTATTGTGTCATTATTGATTTGATCTCTAACTGCGGGGATCATAACCCCAACAATCAGGTTTTCTTTTAACCAGCATTGGGAACCAATTTGAACTGTGTGGTACCATTGACTGCCATAGTTGAGGGAATCTAATCCAACGCATGGAGATTGGGAATAACTAATTGAGGAACTTAGAAGTAAAAGAGCTATGTATAATTGCTTCATTAGCTCATTAATATTTAGTTAATGCACTGATCATTTTATTTTATAAGTACTATTTTTTTAGTTTCGATAAAGTTTCCAGCTTTCATTTGATAGTAGTATACACCGCTGCTAAGGTTTTTTCCATTAAGCGTGACTTCATAATTCCCTGAGGGTTTTTCTTCATTTACTAATGTTGATATTTCTCTACCAAGGGCATCGAATAGTTTTATTGTTACAAAAGTATTTATTGGAACCTGATAACGGATCGTAGTGGTTGGATTCCAGGGATTTGGATAGGCGGATAATAGTTCGAATTTATCAGGTGATGAAATATTTATATTTATGATATTGCTGAACTTAAATGTGCCATTGAAATCAATCATTTTTAGACGATAATTATATTCCCCGGTATTAACTCTTTTATCAACATATGAATACTGTTTAGGTGATGTAC
>JARLHD010000100.1 GCA_031292435.1 Ignavibacteriaceae bacterium | reverse complement strand
TTACTTCCGGCAATAATAGAATATTGGAGACAAAAGCATTTAATAAAATTATCAGAGGAAAATGATGAATTATGAATCTTATCTTGATCTAATGAAGGGGAGTTTTACAATTATTATACTTGCCATCTGCTCAATTTTTGCGCTGAAGGTTGTTATTGAAAAGTATATTGTATTCCAGGGAATAAAGGAGAGATATATTAACGGTTTTGTTTTGAGGATTAGGCAGAGTTTAAAGGAGGGGGACTTACAGAGGGGTTTGGCGGTAACGGATGCTGAGACGAATAAGTGGTTATGGTTCCAAGTGAAGAGTCCGCTTAATTCAGTTTTCAAGTATATTTTTCAGCATGCGAGTTATGATAAGGAGGACCTGACGCAGGGCAGTTATACGAGGCTGGATAAGGAGCTGGCGAAACTGGAAAGGGGTTTGGTACTGCTGGCTACTTTGGGGGCTGTATCCCCTTTTATCGGGTTGTTTGGAACGGTGGTCGGAATTATAAGGGCGTTCAGCGCATTATCGGTGAATGAGGCGGCGAGTTATACGAATGTAATGAGCGGAATTGCGGAGGCACTGGTATCGACAGCGGCGGGAATATTGGTAGCGATCCCGGCAGTAATGTTTTATAATTATTTTATTAAGCAGATTAAGCTGGCGCTGCCGATGCTTGAAGAATCGGTACAGGAGACAATTGTTTTAGTAAAGAATCCTAAACAAGCGGTTGACCTATGAGAAGGTTTGAAATAGATTCAAAGGAATTCAGCGAAATTAATATTACTCCTTTTACGGATGTTGTGTTGGTGCTGCTGATAATTTTTATGATTGCGAGTCCCATACTTATGACGGGCGCGCTGAAGATAAAGCTGCCTGTTGCGGAATCATCAGAGACAGTTGTAAAGAAGAATATTGAGGTTTTTATTAATGACAAGAATGAGATATATATAGATAATAAGATTGTGCCGGAGAACCAGCTTGAGACGATACTGAAAACACAGTACAGCATAAAGAATAATTCCGAGGTTATAGTTAACGGGGATAATAACATTACACACGGAACGTTTATACATATACTGGATATTGTAAAAAGATCGGGAGCGACAAAATTACTGATCGGCACTATCAAGAAGTAATGTTCAGGAATTACAAATATTTTTCGTCAGGCGTATCTGTACTTTTTCATATACTCCTGTTCACATTCCTGTTAGCGGGTTACAGGGCAACGAACAATCCGAATGCATCGTTGATAGAGGTAGGGCTGGGGGGAGACCAGGGAGGCGGAGGAGGAGGCGCACCGGATGTGAAGCAAGCGAATCCAGAGGAAAAGATACCTACGAAGGAGCCAACCGAGAAGACGAAGAAGGAAGTGAGCAAACCAAAGCCAAAGGAAGTTGAGGGAACGGGAACGACGGTGAATCCAACTACGGGGACAGGCACGGGCGGGGGTCCAGGAACAGGAAGCGGAACGGGAACGGGGGGAGGAAATTTAGGAATACCGATTGTGAAGCCGGTTGTGCCAAAGCCGCCGGTGAGCGAGGTTTATCTTGTAGCGGTGGAGCAGATGCCGGAGCCAATGGGAGGGATGGAGAGCATTAAGGATAAAATTCCACCTTCAGTAAAGAGCGGCGGGGCGAAGGGAACGGTTTATGTGCTTGCATATATTGATGAGTACGGGGTTGTGAGGAAGGTGCTGTTATCAAAAGGAATCGGGGGGGATGCAGACCAGGCGGCGCTGAGGGCGGTGAGGGAGACACACTTCAGGGCGGGGCGGAAAGCCGGGGTTCCTGTTAAAGTGCAGATGATCTTAGCGATATCGATTTAGAAATTGAATATGAGTTTTAGAAATATAATTGTTTGAGGAATTATGAGATATTTATTTATTTATCTTATCCTGGTTTTGGGGCTGAGTGAAATTCAACCACAGACGATTAATATAAAAGTTAATAATCTGAATAAGGGGAAGGCGCTGTTATCGTACCTGAAGGGGGAAAACACGATAGGGATAGATTCGATAACGGAGAATGAGAAGGGGGAATTTCGTTATGTGTTTGCGAAGAATGCGAGTCACCCGGGGATTTACAGGCTGGCTCTGGGGGGGAGCAAGTGGATTGATTTTATTTGCGATAATGAGGATGTAAGTTTGAGTACGGACGCGAATAGTGTAACTGACAGTCTGAGGGTGATTAATTCAGAGAGCAATGATCTTTACTATAATTTTATAAAGCTGAATAAACAATACAAGACGAAGACGGACCTGCTTCAACTGATAGTGGCGAAGTATCCCAAGGATGATGATTTTTATAATGTAACGAGGAATAAGCTGCTGCGGACGCAGAAGGAGTATTTGACTTTTGTAAATATAACGGCGCAGAAGAGACCGAAATCATTTGCAGCGAGATATATTAAATCGATGCAGTTACCGGCGGTGGATATGAACCTGCCATTGGATAAACAACTGATCTATTTAAAGCTGCATTCGCTGGACAAAATGGATTTTAATGATGATGATTTAATTTACTCAGATGCTTTTACGAGCAAGTCGATTGAGTATTTATCGTTATTCAGGAATCCGCAACTGCCGAAGGAGGGGCTTGAGAGGGAATTTATGGCAGCGGTGGATACGATTTTGAGCAAGGCGAAGGTGAATGCGTTGGTTTATCAGCATGTAACGGAATACCTGGTTGACGGGTTTAAGAAGTTCGGGTTTGACGAGGTGATTGATTATATAGTGGATAATTATGTAATTAAGGATGATATATGTTTGGATGAGAAGCTGCAGAATTCGATACAGAGGCGGATGGATCAGTCGAGGCATTTTAAGATAGGGGCTGTGGTGCCGGAGATTGTTATGCCGGACTCGACGGGGAGAGAGGTTGATTTGCAGAAGATTGGCGGGGAGAGGACTTTGATTGTGTTTTACGCGAGCTGGTGTCCGCACTGCCAGGAGATGCTGCCGAAGCTGAATGAGGTTTATCAGCTGCAGGGCAAGGGGGGGATGAAGGTGCTGGCGATATCGATTGATACGAGCAGGGCTGATTGGCTTGGGTTTGTGCGGAGGAATAAGTTTAACTGGATTAATGTGTCGGATTTGAAGGGGTGGTATGGCAAGGCGGCGCAGGATTATTATTTGTACGCGACGCCGACTATGATTTTGATTGATGGTAAGGGGGAGGTAATTGCGAAGCCGACGAATGTGGAGGAGGTGAAGAAGTGGATGGAGTGAGAGAGATGAATTTTGATCAATTGTTTAGACAAATTTCTCCGGAGGAGATAAGGGACAATGTATTTACGTTGGTTGGAAAAGTATTTCCTGTTATTACTGCGGGGAAGGTAGATAATTTTAATTCAATGACAGCCAGCGGGGGCGGTTTTGGAATGCTTTTTAAGAAACCCACCACCTGGTGCATTCTTCAGGCAACCCGTTATACGCTTGAACTGATTGAAAAAGAGCAGACTTATACGATGTCTTATTTTCCGGATGAATATAAGGAGCAGATACTTTTTTTCGGAAGTAAATCAGGAAGGGATAGTGAGAAGATGAAGGAAGTGGAATTGACAAGTGTAAAAACTCCTTCAGGGGATATGTCTTATAAAGAAGCCAGGTTAATTATTGAGTGTAGATTAACGGAAATTACTACTCCTGATCCCAATGATTTTTGCACTCAGGAAGCTAAGGATTATTTAAAGGAAGCTTACAAAGATCCAAACGAATACCGCAAATATGTATTTGGGGAAATCACAAATGTTTGGGTAAGGAGATAAGAAGGTTAATGCGAAGACAGGTTAAATGAGTGTGGATATTGAATATAAAATTGGAATTAAATTTGTTGTATGGATTGGTTTTCATGTAGAATATGACAAAATAAATGTAAAGGAAGTTAAATATGATGAAACCGATTAGATCAAAAAAGGAATATAAAGCAGCTCTATATAGAGTTTATAGTTTAATACAGAGTGAACTTAGGGTAAATTCTGATGAATATAATGAACTTGATCTGCTATCGATTCTTGTTGAAAATTATGAGAGAAAGCATTTTCCTATTGAATTGCCCGACCCTATAGAAGCAATAAAATTCAGATTGGAACAACTTAACCTGGAACCGTCTGCTCTTATATCGATACTTGGGTCAAAGAGCAGGGTATCTGAAATTCTCAATAGAAAAAGGAAGCTTAGCCTAACAATGATTAGAATGCTTCATGATAAATTAAATATTCCAGCCTCATCATTAATATCAGAATATTCCAAATAATTAATCGGATTTAACAGAGCCGATAAATTGTTTGAGTCCGTTACTGCGAGCCGACGAATGTGGAGGAGCAGGCAAATTTATATAAAAAATTACAGATGAATAAAATATTTAGAAGGAAATGCATATTATTGTATCTGATTTATAATTTTAATAAGAGATTATTTAATGCGGATTTTACGACTATTTATTTTCATGGGGATCTGTTTTATTTTATCCTCCTGTTCAACTTCTTCTTTGCTTGATTATAAAGAGATTGCTGAGAAATATGACCTACCTAAGTCTGTGGAGCAGGCCGATTACCCTGAGGCGGATGGCGTTGTTCTTTATTCTACGACAGATAATAAAATGGAGATATCATCAGGTTCTGTAACTACCGAACTGACAATTCACAGGATGAGGAAGCTGTTCAAGAATATTGAGAGCTATTCGTTTATTGAAATACCGATTTATGACGGGGAGATGATACTTAAAGTATCGGCAAGAACTATAAGAGCGGATGGTACAATTGTATCTTTAAAACCGGAAGATTTTCATCAATCAATCGGGGAAGGAAGCGGATCAACTTTTTATTCTGATGAGAAAAAGTTAAAGTTTACTTTCCCTTCTATTGAAAAAAACTGCATTATTGAATATGAATATACAAAGTTAAAATATCATCCTTTTATGAATGAGATGTGGGTTATACAGGATGAAATGCCCACGCTACTA
Organism: Ignavibacteriaceae bacterium; assembly: GCA_031292435.1. Classification (GTDB taxonomy): domain Bacteria; phylum Bacteroidota; class Ignavibacteria; order Ignavibacteriales; family Ignavibacteriaceae; genus Fen-1301. The sequence goes on along the minus strand of JARLHD010000100.1, from coordinate 1,173 downwards.
AACAGGTACACATTAATTATTCCCAAAATTCTTATAGGCAAGGGGTTATACGGTGAAGGATGGGACTGGAATTACAAACCTTATAACTATACTCTTGAGGACCCGGTTGTTGATAAGGGTCCCGGGCTTAAAGATAAAGCAGCGATTACATGGACGCTTAAAGATATAAAACCATTTGAGGAGGAAAAAATGATGCCTCCCTCCCTAAATTATATGGGATACGTTAATTTTGCCCCATCCAAATGGAAAGATTGGAGCAAAATGTCCGAGTGGTATTATAAAGAACTATTTGCACCACAGCTTATAATTTCAGATGAGATTAAGTCGCAGTCGTTAAAATTAACGCGGGGTATTGAAAATAATACTGATAAGATCCGGAAATTATATGATTATGTAAAAGATTTAAGATATGTATCAATAAATCTTGGTGACGGCGGCTGGAGACCACACAAACCGGCTGAAGTTTTAGAAAAGCAATATGGGGACTGCAAGGATAAATCAATTCTTTTAATAAGTTTGTTACAGGCAGCGGATATTGAGAGTAAACCTGTATTGGTTCTTACTTCTGATGAAGGTAAAGTGGATCCAAATTTTCCGAGTGCAGATTTTAATCATATGATAGTTCAGGTTAAGCTATCAGATACTAAGAAATGTTTTGTTGATCCCACTTCAAAATATACCCCATTTGGCAAGCTGCCATCTGTTTGCCAGGATATTGATGTGCTTGTATTAAATCCTGATAATACTTCACAAATTGAAAGAACTCCTAAACCCATGCCAAATGATAATACTGATAATATATCTTTAACTCTTGTTTTGAAGAAGGATGGTACGGCAGAATTTACAGCAGAGGAAAATTTTTATGGTGCAAACAACACTTATATAAGGTACCGGCTTGAAGATAAGACTAAAAAAGAATTAAAAGAATATTGTAAATCCTTAATTGCGGATGAATTCACAAAATCGGAAATAATTAACTGCGAGTTATCGGATATTGATACTCTTAAAACTTCCTGTTCTCTTAAGTTCAGTGGCAATGCAGGGAACATTATTCAGAATCAGGGGGACTTAATGCTTGTTTCTTCTGACCCATTTAAGTTTTTTGAAAGTACAGGCTGGCTAATAAAGGACAAACGTGAATTCCCAATCAATTTTGAGTATCCGTTTAACCTG
>JARLHD010000099.1 GCA_031292435.1 Ignavibacteriaceae bacterium | reverse complement strand
GAAAATATCACTGAATAAAGGCTCAATACTAGCAGGGTCTTGTTCATCTAAGATCTTGCGCATTTGAGTGTCGCAAGGTACTTTATTTACCTTGTAGATTGTTTTCAAGTTTGTATCTGTTTGCCTCGCCTCAAAAACGAGCAAAGAAGGGTCTTTGAGCGAAAACATCGCAAAAGCAGACATAAAAGCATCAGCTAGAGGAATCTGAGCTTTTTCTGATCGATGATCTTTAAAATTCTCAAAACTCGAACGAATTGAACTGAATAATGTATCAGCATTCAAATCTTTTCGTTGTTTTATATCGTTATCTCTGCGGGATTCCATCTTTTTTTGATCCTATTTTTTTAAATAATTATTACGGATTACATAAAATATTATCCGCTGAGATATATATTATTTACGAAAATCAAATTGAGAGACCCATCAATTGGATGTGTTTTCGGTTAGAACGGGAATTGCTGTATCAGAACCTTTTTTGCTTTTATCATTTCGAGGCGCTTGATGACCTCCAGAGTGGCATTTCCCACGACATTATGCGGATTGTCCTCATCGATTTTCTCAGTGCAACAGAAAAGGATGACTCCTTCTTCCATAGAATCTCTTTTCAGGTCGATTGGCTCTGCTGCTTTAGTTTTCTTTTTGGTACAGTACCTTACATAATCCACGTGCACGAAAACTATCCTAATTCCGAACCCTCCTTGAGATCAACTGAACCCTCCAAGAAGGGCACTTATGCTTTCATTTGTAACCATACCTATTATGCGGCGATTTTCGGAGTCGATTACGGGAAGTGCGGAGATTGAGTAATTTTCCATTATCGACAATGCAGTCTCTATTCTATCTTTTCCGAATACAAATTTTACATCACGTGTAATTATGTCATTCAGCTCAGTGATTTTGCAGGCGACTGCTTTTGTAATATCCCAGGAGGTGACGATACCTTCAAGCTTTCCGTCCTCAGATACAACCGGAAGATGGCTCACTTTCTTTTTTACCATGAGTATTGAGGCATTTTCTATCGTTTCATTTCTGGAAACAGAATAGAAATTCTTGTTCATGATATCACTCACAAGAATCTGTGAGAGAAAACCCTTTAACAGGTAGCTCAGCTGCCCTTCTTCAAGTAAAAAAGCGTCATGCCCGTATTGGGACCTTATTTCTTCGTATTGTGCATCAACTCCGTTTGCAATAAGAGCCGATACGATTTCCTGGGATTGATACGGAGGATAGAGCCAGTCCGACGTTATGGAAATTACAAGATATTTTGCAGTAACTCCGGTAAATCCTTCTATGAGGGATCCGTTCTTTAAAAGGTCAAAAAAATCAACCGCTTTTGTAACATAGAGATATGAATTGGCGTCAAAACGTTTTGTAAAGGTGTCTCCCTGATGATTCAG
>JARLHD010000010.1 GCA_031292435.1 Ignavibacteriaceae bacterium | reverse complement strand
TGAATTGTACCCCATATTGTAGACAAATAGAAAAGCAACTATATTAATATAAAAAATATAGGAGCAATAATTATGTCAGAGTCAAAAGCCAGGAAAAGATATGACCGTGAGTTTAAGCTATCGGCAGTAAAGCTGGTACTTGATTCAGGTAAATCAGTAGTCAGTATAGCAAAAGAACTAGGGGTATCGGGAAATGCACTATTCATTTGGAAGAAAAAATACATGGAGGACTCAAACAATGCCTTTCCGGGCAAAGGCCATATGAAACCTGAAGAAGAAGAAAACAGGCGTCTGAAGAAGGAACTGGCCCATGTAACGATGGAGCGTGATATATTAAAAAAAGCAGTGGCCTTCTTTGCAAAGGAAACGCAGTGAAATATAAATTCATAAAGACAGAACTGAATTCATATCCAGTATGTTTATGCTGCAATCTGCTTGGAGTAAGCAGAGCCGGATATTACCACTGGCAGAAAAGACATGTAACTCAGAGACGGCTTGAGGAAAAGGCGGTACTTGAAAAGATAAGAAAGTACTACGACCTGAGCCATAGAAGATATGGATTACTAAAGATATACAGAGATATTCGCAAAGAAGGCGTAATAGTAAATAAAAAGCGCATATACCGTCTGATGAAACTGAATAACATATATTCAAAAACAGTAAAGAAGTTTAAGGTAACAACAAAACAAAGCAAGGGGGCAAGGTTCAGCCCTAATCTGGTAAACAGGAACTTCCATGCGGCAGGAGAAAATCAGGTATGGACATCGGACATAACATATATATCAACATCAGAAGGCTGGTTATATTTAGCAGTGGTACAGGATATGTTTAACCGTGAAGAAATCGGGTGGTCAATAATGCAAAGGCCTACAGCTGATATAGTAACCAATGCTATTAACATGGCAATAACGAACAGAAGGCCTGGTTATGGAGTAATCTTTCATTCAGACAGAGGCAGCCAGTATACGAGCAGTAAAGTCAGAAACCTTCTTAATCGTTATAAGTTCAAACAATCTATGAGCGGTAATGGTAACTGTTATGATAACGCAATAACAGAAAGTTTTTTCAGCACGTTAAAAAAGGAGCTTGTATATTTAACTAAATTTCGTACCAGGGAGCAGGCCAGAAGAGAAATCTTTGAATACATAGAAATATTTTATAACCGGCAACGGTCACATTCATCATTAGGTTATCTAAGTCCGGTTGAGTATAGGATAAAAATGAAGGAAGAATTTAATTCAAGAGTTGCTTAACTTTGTGTATACTTAGAAGGGTACAGTTCACTTATTACTTTGTATAACTTGATTAACATCAAATTCAGATATACCTAATGGTGAATTATCTTCTGTTCTTAAGCTCATATCAACTAATTTCTTTTTACCGAACTGAAATTGTTCAAATTGATTAATTAATTTCATCAGATTTTCATAATGTTCTTCTTCAATTAAAAGCATATTATCATTTATAGCATTTTTAGCATTCCTTATTTGTTCGGAAAAAGCCGGAATTCTTTCTTTACTTGCTCTTTCCCATAGGACATCTGCTTGATTCTTTGTATACAGAAGGACCTTCCATAATTCATTATATAATTTATATTGTCCTTCAGAATATCTAAGATATGATAATTTTGCTTTCTCCAAGTTTGCTTTAGTATTTTCTAATTCAGTTTGATAAGATACTTTCAAACCTTCAAGCTCTATTTCTTTTGTAGTTCTATATTTTTCAAAAAGAGTTTTGGCAAGAAAGTCCCCGAACCATTTTGAGATTGCTATTATAACGACACTTGCCCCACCGATAGAAGTAACAAGTGCACCTATCAATTCTAAATAATCTTTGTAATTTAGATTCATTAGTAATTCAAGTTGTTTTGTCTAAGAAATATTGTTAGCTCATTTGGATCAATCGTTTTGTAACTAAGGAATTTGTTTACTGATAAATAAGCGTATTTTAAACCTCGCAAATAGATTTCTGGTGGAGTGTTTGTAAATTGATTGAATGGACTTAACGAAGAAAATTGACTACCATAGTTGCAGAAGTTATTAAATATCGAAGTTGATGAGAATTTACTTCCATAATTACCAAAATCATTATATATTGAATTTGAGTCAAACTTATTTAGTGTAAGCTTACCTAAATATTGTCCATCATTTGCAACAATAAATGATTCTTGATTACTAATTCTTCTATTTATATCAGAATTCAATTATATCATTCCTACCTTTAATAATATTTTATTTCTATAATTAATAATTACGATTTATTTTTCTTACAATCAATCTTTAGTCAAACGAACACCACAGGTACTTCTATATTTAAGCTTTTATATGATTGATTAGAAATTAAAAATATTATAAATTGTTAACAAAAAGGTTATCAATTATCCCTAAGTTATTGCAAAGTGGTTGAATGCGGCGGTC
>JARLHD010000098.1 GCA_031292435.1 Ignavibacteriaceae bacterium | reverse complement strand
TCAAATTAAAAAATCAGGATGGAAAGGTCATATCATTAAGTGATTTTAAAGGCAAAAAAGTTGTACTTTATTTCTACCCTAAAGATGATACTCCCGGCTGTACTAAAGAAGCATGCAGTTTCAGGGATGAATTCCCTAAGTTCGGCAACTTAAATGCTGTAATCCTGGGAGTAAGTACCGATTCACCCGAATCACATCAGAAATTCATTGCTAAATATAACCTACCCTTCGATCTCCTTAGCGATGAAAATAAAGAAGTCGTTGAAAAATATGAGGTCTGGAAAGAAAAAAATAACTATGGCAGAAAATATATGGGTACTGAAAGAACTACCTATCTTATTGATGAGAACGGTCTGATAAAAAAAATATTTAATAATGTTAAGGTCGATGGGCATAGTGCTGAAATTCAGGAGGCGCTGGAAGCCTGATTATGCTTTATATTACTCGCCGTGAAAGATTCAGTGCCGCTCATAGGATGTTTAATCCCAATTTTACCGATGAGGAAAACTTGCGTGTGTTTGGTCCATGCAGTAATCCTAATTGGCATGGACATAATTACATCCTCGAAGTTGTAGTCGCCGGTACTCCAAATCCTGAAACTGGATTCGTTATCGATATCCATTCCCTTAAAAAGATTATCCGCGAGAATATAATTTATAAGGTCGACCATAAAAATCTGAATCTCGATACTGATTTTATGAAGGGGATTCTTCCTTCCGCCGAAAATATTGCTGTCGCAATCTGGAATCAGCTTGCAGACAAAATAACTGCCGGTAAACTCTACTCTGTTAAACTCTATGAAACTGAAAATAATTATTTTGAATATAAAGGAGAATAAATTTGAACGATATTAAGGTCGAAGGTCTTGTTACTAATCTTCTTACGGAAATAGGGGAGGACCCAAATCGTGAAGGTCTCTTGCTTACCCCTAAAAGAGTAGCTAAAGCATATGAATTCCTTACTGCTGGCTATAAAATGGATGTCAATGAAGTAATGAATAAAGCTATTTTTCATGAGAAATACGATGAAATGGTTATTGTTAAAAATATTGACTTCTATAGTCTCTGTGAACATCATTTACTTCCTTTCTACGGAAAGGTGCATGTCGCCTACCTCCCTGATGGTAAGATTATTGGTCTTAGTAAAATCCCAAGGATTGTCGAATTATACTCACGAAGATTACAGGTTCAGGAAAGGATGACTCAGCAAATCGCCGATACTCTTAAAGAATATCTTAATCCCCGTGGTGTGGGTGTTGTTACTGAAGCTTATCACATGTGTATGATGATGCGCGGTGTGGAAAAACAAAACTCGTCTGCTACTGCTAGTGCAATGCATGGTATATTTAAAGCCGATGCAAGAACAAGAGCTGAATTCTTAAACTTAATTAGGACTAAAAACCTCTGATGTCTAAAAAATTATCTGGCGTTTGGATTACCGGCGGAAGTTCCGGTATCGGTAAAGCCGCAGCTAAAGAGTTTGCACGGACAGGCTCTCAGGTATTTGTTTCAGCAAGACGTGTCAGGGAATTGGAAAAACTCAATGAGGAACTGGAAAAGGAAAAGCTGTCAGCTGTTGTATTCCCTTGCAATGTCGCCTCCTCCGTTAATGTGGATCAGACTGTAAAAAAAATCATAGCATTGAATACGGTTGATTGTCTCATAAATAATGCGGGCATCACTTCCTTTAAAGCTGCCGAAGATAACTCTGTTCAGGAAATAAATGATATTATAAATACAAATTTACTTGGCTCTATTTATACTATAAGATATATATTACCTCATTTTAAAAAACAGGGAAAGGGGACTATAATCAATATCCTCTCTTCTGCTGCTAAAAAAATATTCACTAACAGCTCCGTTTATACAGCATCAAAATTAGGACTCCTGGGTTATTCTAATGTCCTCCGCGAAGAGGTTAGAAAGTATAATATCAGGATAATAAATATTTTGCCTGGCGCAACTGAAACCCCTATGTGGCCTTCCGATGTTAGAAAATCTAGCTCTGATAGAATGATGACTGGTGAAGAAGTTGCTCGTCTTCTTGTATGGGTTTATCTTCAGGAGGGGAATATGGTGCCGGAGGAAATTACCATCAAACCGGTCGAAGGTGATCTGTAAAAAAAAAGCCGTCTCACATTAGAATGAGACGGCCTGGACTATTACTTACTCCCCCTTATTGATCATTTCCTTTTTTATGCATCATTGGAGGCTTCTTTCCATCCATTCTTCTATGCATCATACGGTGTCTGCCTTCCATCAGCCATTGTGGGTTATCCTTTACCAGTTTCTGCTGTTCAGGAGTTAGCAATTCCCAGAGGTCCATTAGGTGGTTTGCTTTTGCAAGTGCTATATCATTTCTTGACTTATTAGCTTTCTCAACTCCTCCAATGATATCTGCTCTTGTAAAGTTATCTTTCTCTCTTATGCTCTTAAGATCTATCATGTCCTTCTTTAAGTCAGCCTTAAGATCTACCATCTTTTTCATATGATCCGTTCTTAATGCTTCTATTTTTGATACCTGCTGATCAGTTAAATGCAGCTTCTCACGGATCATCTTAAAATGTCCTTCAAAGCCTCCTTTCATTCCTTTATCGAACTGAGGAGGTTTATGCATATTGCCGTGTGATTCTTGTCCGCCTTTCTTATCAGGCGTCTGGGCTTCTGTAAAAGTTGCTGCTATGATAATTATTATAACTGAAAGCACTATCTTTATTCTATTCATTTCTTATTTCTCCTTAAGTTAAAAACTTGTTAATTTGACAGCGGAAGAATAGATTAGGTTTAATGATAATTATTTAAACCCGAAATGAACAATTCTTGTCGAATAATTAATGAAAAAATAGTGTATGCCTGATAATTCTGATTTTGAACTGGTAAGGAAGTTTCTCGATGGTGATGAAAGTTCCTTCAACAGGTTGATCAATAAATACCAGCAAAAGATTTATTGGCATGCCAGACGAATGACCGGTTCTCACCTGGATGCCGATGAAGTCGTTCAGGAAGTCCTTATCGTTCTTTATAATAAATTGAAAGATTTTCAGTTTAAGTCTTCTTTATATACTTGGATATACAGGATTACTTCTACTCGCTGTATAAATTATCTGAATAAGCTTAAACTTAGGAAATTTATATACTTCGATGATATCAATTCTGCTGAAATTGGTGTTAAAGAAGATATTGTTAATGATATTGATATTAAGGATAAAATAAAAAAATTGGATCAGTTTTTACAAATACTCCCTACTAAACAGCGCGAAATATTTATATTAAGAAATATTGATGGTCTGTCGTATGAAGAGATTGCTGAAATTACAGGGAAAAGTATAGGTGGACTTAAGTCAAATTACTTCCACGCGATAAATAAAATTTCGGAGATGATGAAAAATGAATTCGAAGAATGACCTCATATTGAATTATATTGAGGGTAAATTATCCGGAGAAGATAAAAATAAGTTTGAATCGGAATTAAAGAATTCTTCTTCTTTACAAAAAGAATTGGCTGCCTATAGGAATGTATATAACCAATTCTCCGGCTATAAGGAGATACCCTCGGATGATGATTATTTTAGGAATATGATACCCCGTTTCAGATCAAAACTACCGGGTAAATTAAAAAGATTTCCCCTGCAGAAAGTTTCTTTTGCTGCTGCAGCTTCATTAATTGTGGTAATGTTTATGTTCCTTTTACTAAATAAGACTAACCAGACACCTAATCTTACTGAAAATCTGGATGAACATGAACTTACTGAACTATGGGATAAGTTTTCATCAGATGTTTCACCTTCTGAATTTTCCTCTGATGTCGCTGTCGATTCAACAATAAATGCACTATATTTGAATGAAATAAATATTACACCTGAAATAGATGCCTACTATTTTGCTGACAGGAGGTCAGATATCAGTACTATCGTTAAAGATATCAATGATGAAGAGGCAGATAACATTTATAAAGAAATTATTAATAAGAAATATTTCTGAGATATGAATATGAATAAACTAATTTTTGTAATTGTTTTGTCTTTTACAATTGTCTCAATTGTATTATCCCAGGATATGCAACCGGAAGGGGGATCACATAGAAGAAGAGCTCCTATGAAAAAAATTGAGGAGCTTGAGAAAATTAAACTCCTGGATATCCTTAACCTTGATGAAGCTACTTCTGCTAAATTATTTACCCGTCGTAATCAGGATAGAACTAAGATCTGGGATATCGAGGACAGAATAAATGACGATCTCCAGAATATTGAAAATGAAGTGAAGAAAGGGAAAGATGCTGATCTGTCTAAAATTCAAAAGATGAATGAAGAATATTTGAACCTTACTATGGAAGTCGAAAAGGAAAAACAAAATTATCTGCGGTCCTTATCTGACATTCTTACTCCCCAGCAGATAGGGAAGTATATCGTTTTTGAAAGAAAATTTAGAGAGGAAATAAGGGATTTATTAATGAAGGAAAGGATTAAAAGAAATAGACAAAAATAAACTAAACCTGCGTTTTATAAATAATTCTTGATCAGAATCCCTGTCTCCAAAAGGTATCCTTTAGAATATTATCCACCATAATCATAATTCACTTCAAACACTTCTTTATTTTTATCAGAGCTCTATAAAAGTAAATTTTATTTTGATTTGTAGTTGTTTTTATTGTGTCCCATGTATATTTTTGTTTTCCCTGTTCTGCGGAAGTGGTGAAATTGGTATACACGCTACTTTGAGGGGGTAGTGCCGTAACTGGCATAGGGGTTCAAGTCCCCTCTTCCGCACTAAAAAGGCTGTTATTATACGGCCTTTTTTTATTTACAAATCTTAAAATAATATCGTAAGGTTCAGATTAACTGCACTCAATGTCCCTTCATTTCCTACCTTTCCCCATAGATTTAGCATATTGTATTTTGCACTAACATCAAAGTTAAATAAAAAAGGAAGCTTAACCTCAACTCCTGCGCCAATGTCTACTCCCGTTCTTGTTATAGCTGGCGAAGCAAATTGGTTTAATACTGCAGGTTGATAGCTTATTTCACCAATATTATTAAATCCTAAGTCTAATGCTAAATATGGACTTATAGGTCCGGGTAAAAGTGAATACTGTGCACCAATTCCGGCAGAGAAAATTTTCTGACTGGTACTCCCTGTAAATCCCGGAAATGAATAATTCCCGTTTAGTACATAATATTGAATTGAAACAACTGGTGTTAAAGGGAAAAGTGGTATATCTAATTCTGCTTTAGCAGATATATGATATCCGGAATTATAGCTTAATCCGGAAAAACCGCTGGAAATTGTGGAAAGTCCTCCTCCTATACCAAATTTTAATCCTTGTCCGTAGGATAAAGTTGATAACATTATAATAAAAAATATTAAACTTGAAAAATATTTTATTTTCATAACACTCCTTATGGTCATTAAAATATTGGATTGTAAAATGTAAGCAAAATTTGGGTAATTTCCTTGGTTTGGACTATAATATCTGATATGATACTTAATTTTATTAGTTTTATATTTGAAACCAGGATTTATCGTTAATGATTGTACTAAATAGGGTTATCTTTGTCTCAAATTAGGTGAAAATGAAAAAAACTCTTACTATTCTCTTGTGCATTGCCACTTATTTATCAGGACAGTCTATATCTGAAAAATTTAACTCAGCTATGAATTCTTATAATGCTTTACAGTTTGTTGAAGCTAACCGGCTGTTTGATCAATTTATGGAAAAACATATTGAATACGACGAACTCTTTGCTACTGCTAAATTCTTTTCCGCCATGTCGCTGCTTAAAACTGGAAACTTTGATGCCTCTGAAATCAGATTTGCCTACATAGTTAAGAATTTTGTATGGTCTGCTTTTAGGGATAAATCATTGTATGAGCTTGGTTTGATTTATTTTGATAAGAAGGATTATGCATCAAGTAGATTGAATTTCAAAAAACTCCTTGATGAATACCCTGAAAGCGATTACTCCGGTTCAGCACTTTATTGGATCGGGGAATCCTACTCCAAAGAAAATAAATTGAAAGATGCTGTGAACCTTCTCCTCCAGGCTCTTCAGGATAGAAAAAATAATAAGTTTATCGATTATACAATCTATACTCTTGCCAGCGTTTATGAAAAGATGCAGGATTATGAGAATGCTGAAAAATACTATGATCAGTTAATCTCCTACCATAATGAAAGCCCCCTCGTTAATGCTGCAAGAATTAGAATTGGTATGTGTTATTTCAAACTGAAAGATTATCAGTCATCAATAATCGAAATGAATAACCCTGTTCTGAACGAACTTCCGGCTAACCTCTTTTCCGAAAGTCTTTATCTCCTGGCAAACTCTTATTATCGCGTGCAGGATTATGCAAAAGCTGAAAAAACATATATAGAGATTCTTCAGAAATACTCTTCAGCATCAATTATTAGAGAAGTTAGCTATGGTCTGGCTTGGACTTACTTCCAGCAGAAAAAATATAACGATGCCTATAATGTATTTAATTCTCTCTCTGATGATACTGATTCCCTTGCGGTTAAATCATTCTATTGGAAAGGGGAGTCTAAAAGATATGCAGGACAGGAGGAAGACGCTCTTGATATTTATTTCGAGTTCCTTAAAAGATACTCGGATAGTAAGCTGGCAGAGACTATACGGTATCAGGTGGGTGTCCTCTATTTTAACACAGGGAAATATGATCTCGCTGAACAATATTTATCCGCAGCGTTAAATTCTTATGATAACTCAATTAAAGCCAGGGCCTTTACTATGCTCGGGGAATTATCACTCGCGAAAAAGGACTATAACTCTGCTAAGGATTACTTTAATAAAGCCCTTGATGTTCCTAATGTGGAAATCGACCTTCAGAATAGATCCCTCCTAGGACTCGGTGTAGCCTACTATTATCTTCAAAATTATGATGACGCCATAACTAGTCTTACTGAAATAGATAAAAGAGAGCCTAATTTTGAAAAAGATAAACTCAATTTCTATCTTGCTGAGAATCTGTTTGCTATGGGCAGCTATGAACAGGCTATCCAGAGATATAATAACGTCAATCTCGCCGATAATATGTTCGGAAATCAGGCTTTATACGGCAAGGCCTATTGTCTCTTTAATCTTAAGCAATATGATCACTCTGCAGAAATATTCTCAGAGTTCATTAAGAAGTTTTCTTATGATGAAAAGATAAAGGATGCTAAACTCCGCCTTGCCGATTGTTATTATGGAAGTAAAAATTATTCTGCCGCTTCTCTTATCTATAAAGAAATGTTCAAGGAGGGTAGTTCGGGAATCGATGATCCCTTTACATATTTCCAGTATGCTCAGTCCCTCTTTAAAGGAGGGGATGCTAATCAGGCAATAACTGAGTTTAATAATCTGCAGCATAAGTTTCCGGATTCTCCTTATGCTGAAAGATCCCTCTACCTGATCGGTTGGATAAATTTCCAGCAGAATAATTATAAACTTGCAATAATATGTTACAATAATGTGCTTAATGTTTATCCCTCCTCTGCTCTTCGTCCTGCTATTTATTATTCCCTGGGCGATACTTACTATAATATGGAAAATTACGATTCCGCAATCGTAAACTACCAGCGAGTTCTTACTGAGTTCCCTTCCTCAAATTATGTCTTCGATGCAATCAACGGAATTCAATATGCCTACATTGCCCAGGGTAAACCTGAAAAGGCAGTATCTCTTATAAATGATTTCGTTGCCAAAAACCCTGAATCTAATTTCGCAGATAAGCTGTACTTTAAGAAAGGTGAAATTTATTATAGCAGGAAACAATATGATAAGGCAAGAATTAGCTACAATGAATTTATCACTTCATTCCCCAATAACAGCCTCATTCCTGATGCCTGGTATTGGATGGGAAAGAGTTCACAGAATCTCGGTCAGGATAACAATGCAATTCAATACTATACCAATGTCTTCAACGATTACCCGGACAAAGAAATTGCCGCCTCTTCCGTAATCGAAATGGCAACAATTTATAATACCCGCAAGGATTATAATTCCGCCCTTGATATCCTGAATAAAGCGATCGATAAGCTTTCCAAATCTCCAAGGTTACCTGAACTCAAATTTATGAAAGCCGAAACGATGATAAACAATAGTAATATCAATGATGCGTATGATGTCTTCGGTGATATAGTTCAGAATTACCCTTCAAATCTCTTCTCCGATAAATCTAAAATAGAACTGGGTCTCATCGACCTTGCAGCTCAAAGATATGATAACGCTTCCGTCTATTTCAAAAGTCTTTCTGATACAAGGAGCGATGAGATTGGCGCTAAAGCGCAGTTTTATTTAGGGGAATTATACGCCGGCCAGAAGATGTATCCGGAGGCTGTAACGGCTCTCGTCCGCGTTAAAACAGTCTATTCCGCTTATGATGAATGGCTCACAAGATCATTCCTCAAATTGGGCGATGTGTATACCGAAATGAAAGATTATAATAAAGCAAAAGAAATGTACCGGGTCGTCATCTCTAAACATAAGGGGGATGTCTATGGTAATGAAGCCCGGACTAAATTGAGGGCTCTGAAATGATTAACAGAATATTCGCATTAGCCCTGGTTATTATTATACCTTTCATTTGCTTTGCACAGGAGGAAAAGAAACCTGAACAGAATGTTGAACTCCCTGAGTTCGTAATTACTGGCACGGAAGCAGTCTCTGTTGAAAAAGCGAAGAAGATAGAACCTGACTTCGGCTCCACAATCTCAGAAGAATTCTTAAAGCCTGCCCTGTCTCCTGAACAACTTGAACTCAGGACTTTCATAAATCCTATTAAAGAAAATATAAACCTTAGTGATTCTGTTCATTATATGAATGGCAGGTTCAATGCCGGTATCGGCTCCGTATCTATTCCCAAAGCCGATATACTTGTTACCTCTCCCTTTAATGATGGAATATTTGAATGGTTCGCTAATGCTGAAAACCGCGCACCCTATGTAAATAATAGCGATAGGACTGATCTGGGAGGCGGAATTAACCTTTCCCTCTTCACAAAAAATGATAACTCCTTCTTGCCCGGTACCGATATTAAACTCCATGGTAATTATAATTTAAGTTCTTACAAATTTTATGGCTCTACAGATAGCATTATACAAAGAAGGACTCTCAATGGTGGCAATGTCTCTGTGGATGTGAGTAACTATCTTAATAACTATTTCGTATACGCTGCCTCTATGGATAATGAATTTAATTCCCTTAAGAACGAATCTTTCTCTGAGAATTTTCTCCGGCTCAAAGGTTATGGAAAACTTACTCTCTCCGCCTTTAACCTTAGCTTCGATCTTATGTTCAAAAAACAATTCCTTACAAATAATTCTATTAACACCGCACATACTGGATTCGGTAGCATAGCCCCCAAAATTGGATTAAATATTTCGGAAGTCTTTAAGGTCGAATTCGGACTTACATATTCCCAGATCGTAGGCAGTATCTATTTTACTCCGTTTGCTTCCGCAGCTTTCAAACTGGATAATAATATATCCTTCTATGGTGAGTATGATCCCCACGCTGACCTCCTTAGTGCTTCATCGTTCCTGTATCAGAACCCGTATCTTAATTCCCTTACCCTTAATGGTGCTTATGTCCAATACAACAACTCACTTAAATTGGCAGTCAAGTACGAATACGAAAAATACTATCAGGTAAATGCCGGGGTTAAAGTCCTCTCTTCCAATGAAATGCCTTACTATAAAAGCTCTGTCATAAGTGGTAAGTTTGATGTCGCATTCGATGACGCCCGGATCCTTTCAGCATTCGTAGATATGCTCTTCCATATGGGTCCGTTTGGATATTATTATGGTGACGTTGAAGTCCGCTCCTCTAAGGATGCCGCTGGTTACAACTTACCATATGTCCCGGCTGCCTCTGCTTCACTTATCTATGGATATGATTTCAGCAGTATCAAACTTAACCCTGAAATTAAACTTAATTATTTCTCCGGTTCATATACCGGTATTCCAAATCAAACTAAATTGGGAAATAATGTGGATCTTGAGCTGAAATTCACATATCAATATAAACCAATGTTTCTCTTTACGTTAGAATTCTCTAATTTACTGTTGCACGATAATTACACATGGACAGCTTATAAGGAAATGCCCTTTAATGTTACTGCCGGTATAAGTTTTATATGGTAATATTTATTTAAGCTATTTTATTTTATGACCAAAGCCGAAATTATAAGAAAACTTGCTAAAAGAGTGGGTGTCCAGGATCTTGACGCTAAGATATTCTTTGAAGTGTTTCTTAGGAAAGTTTCCCTGCAGTTAAACCCGGGCGAAACTATTAAGATTAAAAATATCGGGTTCTTTCAGATGCGCACTGGTAAAATTAGGAATTCATCTGATAATAATCTTAAACCTGACTATCAGCTTACTGATATCATTATTTATCATCCTCTGCCGGACCAGCAGGATGAATTCCTCGGTAATCTTATTTTTAATATCCCTAATAAAACTGAAGATGAATATAATATTATTGATTCCTACTTCAGCTTAAGCTTTGGTAAGCCGGTAATTCCATTAAAAGATGCTAATGTCTCTGAATATTTTATCCCCCCGACTGGCAATGAACTGCGTAGGCTTTATGACTCTAAAGCAGATAAACTTTTGCGCGAAATAGAAGTCGTTGAGGATTATCTGAAGGGAGAGGAAATATTACTGATTGACCCTGAAATGATAAATCCCAATCAGATGGAGATTAACTGGGATGAAATTCATATCGAACAAGCCTCTCAGGATAAGGTTCCCGATAGCTCTGTTCAGGATTCTTCAAAAGATTCCGAAATCTATTCATGGACATTCGGCGATGAACTTGAAAAAGAAATTGAAGAGGACGCTCTCCTCGATACCGGGAACGAAGATAACCTCTTTGTCGATTATGATGACCTCAAAGATTTGAGCTGGGACTTTGGCGATACTGTAGAAAATAAGGAAGAGATAGCCGGTAAATTCCAGAGAGTAAATTCCTTTGCCTCTGATTATCATATCTCGCAAGATGAAATTGTCCCCACCGATGCCTCACCTTCAGATGATAGCGAACTACTCAATAGCATAAACGAAGAGCTAAATGATGAGGGCTTTGCTGAAATAAAACATATCCCGCGTGAATTTAAATTCGAACCAGTAATGTCTCCAAAAAAGGAGGAACTCCCTCCACCTCCGGAAATTGAACAGGAAATAGAAGAACCGGAAACCCCCGGTAGCCTTATCCCTGAGCCTTATGATTACCCTCAGCACTATAAACTTAATGAATCAACCGCACATTATGGCCCTAAAAAATGGCTTGGACTCTATGTAGCATTAGCTATTTTACTTGTCCTTGCCGGTAGTGTGTTACTCTATATTAAGGTTTTAAATCCATACTATGCAGGTGTTAAAAAACCTCTGCAGGCAAAAGTCGATCCCTATCATACTCCTCCCGTTATAATTGAAAGGGATTACCAAATTCCGGTTACATATCCCTATACAAAAGATACTAATGTTGTGCAGCCTTTCGATCCTATAGATAAAAAAGTCTTCGACAAGAAAGATAATTCCGGGAACAACAACTCAGTTAGCCCTGACCAAAAGGATAAGAATAATACCTCTGCCTCTGTTCAGCAGGTCGCACCTCCGCCGGTTGAAAATAAAATAAGGAACAATCAGCCTCCTGCTGAAACTAAAGTAAAAAACAATAAGCAGCCTGTTGTAACTATTGCAAATAATTCAAAACAGCCGTCAACAAGAGTAAAAGATTTTATCTATAAATCAGGTGATAATTATTTAGTGCAGATATCATCCTGGTCCTCTAAAAGTAAAGCTCTTGATCAAGCTTCTTATATTCATCAAAAGGGATATCAAACCTCCATCGAAATGGCTAATCTATCCCGCGGAACCTTCTACAGGGTAAAAGTAGGGAACTTCAAATCGGAGAACGAAGCGGAACAATTCTACAATAAGTATAAATAGGTAAAACTTATATGAGATATCGCCCGGTAAAGAACTTCTCCTTTTCCGTATCTATTGTATTCCATTTGCTCCTCTTTGCAAGCCTGCTCTACTATAAAGTCACCACAACTCATGAACCTGAACAATTATACGAAATATCCTTTGGTACAGGCGAAGGTACTGGGTCTTCCGGTGGATCAGGTACTCAAATAAATCCCGCTTACGCTCCTCCTCAGGATATTCAAAAACCTGTTGATAATTCTAAAAATATTAAAGGTGTCGATCTCTCCAAATCAACAGCTAAAGAGAATAACGAAGTAACTGAACCCATCGGAAGAAAAAAGAATACCACACAAAAGAATGTCGAGTCGGATAACCTTGCCTCGGGTATAGGTAATGGCGGTGAGGGACCTGGAGGATTCGGATATGGTATCGATTGGGGAGGTAAGGGTACAAGAAAGATCTATAGCTATGTTCTTCCGGCATATCCCCCTGGAGTAGATAAAGAAATAAATATAAAACTTCGCTTCTCAATCCTCCCCGATGGCACTGTGGGAAATATAATCCCCCTTACTAAAGCAGATACCCGTCTTGAAGATGCAGCAATAAATTCTCTCAGGCAGTGGAGGTTTGAAGCTTCCCCCGGTAAATTAGAGCAGGTCGCTGTTATTGTTTTCCCTTATCGCCTGCAGTAGTTAAGTCTTTATAATACATCCTGTAGAAAAAATATTCCCCAATAGTCAGTATTACTAATGAAAATGTGTCTCTGTCGAAATAAAGACCAAATCCCTTAGGCTCCATTAAAAACTTTGCAATCATTCCTGATATTGACCATCCCACTGCAAACAATATCGCTATAAGCGCTATGTTCATAAAACCTGCAGAAAGGTTCTCATCTTGCCATTTCTTTGTAAATACAACTAATGAAAAAACAAGATGACCAAAGAATATCAGCGCAGTAATCATTGTTTAAGCTTATCCCTCTTGTTCAGGTAGTTCATCCCGATAAACCCGCCGATTACTCCGAATATTATATCAACAATAATATTAATAAACAGGACTGCAAATGTATACAATGGTGAAAACCCGGAGGTCTTTATATCATTCGCTATCGATCTGTATATCGGAATTGCAGGTTCAACAAATGGCTTCAAATAATCAGGAGCCTGGTTCTTTAAAAATAACTCAAGCGTCGGTAGTTCCAGTACAAAATCATTCGAATGTGCAATAAAAGTAATTAAAGTCTCAAATAGTGCGGAAAATATAGCTGCCCATAAACCGGTCATTAGTCCAAATAAAAAAGCCTCTTTCCCTTTAATAGGTAACTGTGCTTTATTTAGTTTTACATCCAGGCTTAAGGCATATATTGCCGCAAATGGGATAACAACACAGCAGCCAACATTCTTTACTAAAGGTATGGATAATAAAACCGCGGCGCCAAATCCTGTAACTAGGGAGGGTAGATATTTATTTTTCATTAGGTAGCGTTATTGTCAATAAATAGTTATCAAATTCATTCAAAATATATATAAATGTAACCGAACCTGAAAATAATCCGGTCCCGAAACCGATTATTTTTGAATATCCGTATAATCCCGTATTATAAAATAATATATCCGCCAAAATCAGCACTATGGATATTACTATCAGCCTGACTATATGTTTTGGAATAATCCTGGTGAATATTGAAACAAATGAAAATATAACCGCACCTGTATAAATACCAAGACACCTTGCACAAACTAAAAATTGCTTTCCCCCGATTGCTATGCATTTATAGCTTTCCTGGTGGCATACATTAGCATATGCTTTCTTTATAATAGGTGTTAGAATAATAAATCCATTCGATGAAAAGACTATAGGGAAAGATAAACCCATAAACCAAACAGCAGCACAAATAAAAATAATCACTCTTATAAGTGTGGCGTTTCGTGCAAGCTTGTATAATATATCTCTCAGAGTTTTTGAAATACCTGTATCCCGTTCGATGTTAAAACATAAAGTCTCTTATTAAATATAAGTGTGCTCTTTATTTCCACATCAGGGTTATCCATATCTGTCCTTATAATTTCCAGCGTGCCTGTCCTTTGTTTAAGATCATAAAAATATATCTTATCCTTGGAGTTTATTGTCATATTATTAAAAATAATGTTGATCGATACCATTTCGTCTGTTCCCTGTATCTCACCTATACCGTTCCCGAACTGATCAAAGATTACAACATTCAGTCCGTCAACAACATATATAAAATTATTAGCATCACCTGCCATCGCAACCGGGTTATGAAGTGCATACTTACCGTAATCATACCCGCCAAAGTTCTGTATAAAATTACCGAACAAGTCGAACTTTAATATTCTCTTATTCTCAGAATCCAATATGAATAAATCTCCTTGTGCCGATATAACACAGCTAAGCGGGTATCCAAACCTGCTGTTCGGATCATCATTATCCCTGGTATAAAGTGAAGATACTGGATTTAAGTCCTTATCAAAACGCTGTATCCTGTGGTTGTTCTTATCCGCTACATAAACGGAAAGGTCAGAGGCATATATATCAACCGGATCATCAAATGTCGCTTCCGCCCATCCGTGCCCCCCGGTAGATTTAATAACCCTCCCCAAAGTATCCATCTTGTATATCTCATCATTCCCCGCATCAGTGATAAATAAAAACCCGGCTGAGTTAATATGCATCGATGAAGCATTACTAAATTTACCAATGGTGCCTTGGTATATATAACTTTGAGGCAAAGCCCACATTTGAAACAATACAAATAGTATAATTAATAATTTCATCTGATTAAAATATTGTTTGATTTATATAACTAAGATGTAAAAATTACTTGCAGATTGCAAGTTTTATAATTCCGCACTATAGCGCTATCCTGAACGAAAGATGAAGCCGAGATGAGCGAGAGATGAACGACTCTGTACACCAATAGGTCATAATCTGGTCTGTTTGCAAAATGGCTCAAAATCGACCCCTAGAATTTACTTTAACTCTTTTCAGCCCTAATCGCCCCCTCTCCGTATCTGTAAATATTACCTTTCTAATATGATACAATCCCTGCCTATGTAAAATTCCACTTCTTTTCTGCCATTAAATATTTTGGATTATTATGGTTGTCGCTGGCTTCGGAATGTTCAGCATTTAGATTTATTGAGTGTTCATAATTATGATTATTACCTTTATCATTCCTTAATTGTTTTTCTGCAATTCCAAGGTTATGATACGCCTTTGCATTATCAGGATTAATTTCTATAGCTTTATGATAATCCTGAATAGCCCCCCTGTAATCCTGTAACTTTACCTTTGATATTCCCCGGTTATTATACGACTCTACATCATTGGGATTAAGTTCAATAGCTTTCGTAAAATCTTCTATTGCTCCTCTGTTATCTCCTAAATAGATCTTCGCTATTCCTCTGTTGTAATATGCCTGTGCATATTTAGGGTTAATTTCAATTGCTCTGGTATAATCTTCAATAGCTTCCCCGCAGTCCCCGGCAATACTGCTTAAATTCCCGCGGTTATTATATTCCCTTGCGCTATTTTGCTTAAGTTCAAATGCTTTAGTGAAAAAACTTGGAAAGAGGATCATCCATAACTCCGGTAAACATAAATAATTATAATTATCCCGCAAACGTGGAAAACGATAATTATTGGGTGTAAAATATTTATCCACCATTAATATAAATATTTCATAGATATAATGCACCCTCTGACTCTTAAAAAAATCCCTTACCCCCAATAATTAATTTTAGAAATTATATGAATTCCCCTAAATATTTTGTTTTAAGAAACGGTATAATTAAGTTATCATATCTGTCTGACAATTAATTAAACTTGTAAAATGCTCGATTATATAAATCTGAATTGTTCCATTTCCCTTAACTTGGAGAACAAACAATGAAACTATTAAACTTTGCCTTTATCCTTTCCCTCCTTTTGACTCCTAAGTATAATGCCCAGACAGTCGATCTCGATGATCGCAAAGTAAAGATTGGTGATTCCATTCAGATAGTTAAAAAACTATTTGACCCTAAAATATATCGATGGACAGCAGACACTACAAGTTATCCGGTTTTTGTCTATCTCTATAAACATATCGATCGTAAAAAAGGGGGAGGGGATGAGTCATTAGCCCAGTTAAAGTTCTCATTTGATGAAAAAGATTTAATGAGATTAAAAACTAAAAACCATAAATACTTGCTAAATTCAGTTCAGAGATATTGGGATAATGGAATAGGCGCCCCAAAAGGTAATAATGAATTAGCTCAGAAGATATTCAAAATAATAGAAAATAATGGAATAGATAATTATTCAATGGGAATCAGTACAACCAAGTACGGTGATCCAAGTGCCGAAGCCAAATCGATCTCCCTGCAGATCCGTCCAAATATAAAATTAACAATAGAATTTAATGGTAATAACAATTGCATCCTGTCCGAAACAATATCAAAGGAAGTAGATACTCTTTCCGCTCAATATATTCTCCTCTATCCCGATAGTAAAAATCTGATCGGTAAAGACAAAATAATCTCAAATGTATTCCCCTCAGAAAAAGAAGCCTTAGCTAAGAAGAATGAATTCGACTATGTATATATGTTAAAGAATTTTCTCCCTCCCCATTCCCAGATAGTCAGACTCAACAATGAGGAGTTAATAGAACTCCCTCCATTGCGTTAGATTTGCAATAGTCAGCAGCAAGGTGGATGGATATACAGCTTTTGTGGATGTAAGCTATAAAACATTAGGAATTTACGGAGGTGATATATGGACTCCAAAAGATACGACTGAAATAAGCCACTATTATCTCGCCAATACTGTGGAGGGATGGAAGATAGATAGATTATCTATTGATAATCCAAGGGTTTCATTAGATAATATCTTAACTATTATTCCTAAGAGTATTAAAGATTCTTATAAGTTTATGCAGAACTACAAATCAAATAAGGGAGAATATGAAGAGATGTTGAAAATGAATAATGATAGGGAAAAATCATTAAAACAATTAATGGAACTATCTAACAAGCGTAAGCAGGAAAAGTACTAAATAATTTTTTTACATATTATCAGTCAAGCTTAATTGATGTCAAAGCCCCCTAAAAAGCTTTATTAGTTCTTTATCGCTTAAGATTTTATTACTCTTTCTACCGATAAAATAAAATCCCGAAGCACCATCATAAGTGCCTCTTTTGTTTCGTATTATATAATCGAAGTATTTTAACCAAAAGAATAAGAAAGAAACGATTAATTGAAAAATCTTATTAATATATTTGTTATTAAAGAATGAATTAGTAAAAGCCCTGATTGACCAACCTAAAGCTACCCCTGTTCCCGCAAATACTCCGGATTCTATTTCTTCAAATTCTCGAAATAATCTCCTATGCCCTAAATGAGTAAACCTGGTAAAATCAAAAGCTTTCATATGAACTTGTTGCATAAAGGGAGTCGCAGCAAAAATAAGACCGTCACCGTTTAAAACTCTATGAGCTTCTTGAATGCATTTGTAGGGATCTGCCACATGTTCAAGAACTGCTTGAAATATTATTAAATCAAATGTTTCATTTTCAAAAGGTATATGATGACTATCGAGAATGATCTGCGTTCTTTCACCAATATAAATATCACTTTCAATTACAATATTATTTGAATTGATAATCATTTCTGTATCAGTGGTAATTTGAGCTCCACCGATTATTAATATTTTAGGCTTAACTTTATCAGATAACAATTTTTGTAATAGCTGAAAGTTTCTTTTTGAACTTAGATTATTACTTAAAGAGGGGAGTAAGCTTAATAAATATTTTATGTTTCTTTTAATTCTTTGTTTCTGTGTAACAATGGGTGCAGTATAATCTTTGATATTAAAAATGCTGTCATCTTCATTAATCAAAATTGGTATACTGTTTATTACAGGAAATTCGTTTCCACAGACAAAACATTTAATAAAATGGTCATTGAAAGATATTTTATGCCTACATACAGGACAAATAAGTTTGTCTGAAATTCCTTGAAAATGGGTAATATCATTTATTGTTGATAATGTTTTTTCCATATCAAAACCTTGTTATTTGTCCTTTATTAAACATAAACAATTCATTAACATTTTAGAATTATTTTAACTTGCAGATTGTTTGGAATTTTATGCATGTTTCCATAATTTTACGCCTCTGCCTCATGGTGTAATTGGCAACACGTCAGATTCTGGCTCTGAAGAGTCTAGGTTCGAGCCCTAGTGAGGCAACTAATTATATAGGCGCGTTCGTCTAGTGGCTTAGGACGCCGCCCTCTCAAGGCGGAGATCACGGGTTCGACTCCCGTACGCGCTACAAGATGAACTTGCTCTCCTGAATTTTAACAGGTTCCTTTTAGTATTCATTCCAGACTTACCTAAAAACGTTTTATTTCTATTATCAATTTATACTCATTAGAGAATATCTGCCCGCATAGGCTGGCTATTAGCATTCTTTTAAATACCCAATTTTGATTAGTGGATATTTATTTATATCTATTACAAACAACTATAAATATAATTGAGGAATCTAAGTATGAACCAAAAACAAATAGTTAGTATTACAATCGGAACATTTATCCTGATAGTAATTATACTTATTCCGGTATCAAATCATCCTACAATTAAATTTAGTGAATTAGGCGACTATATTTCCAATAATGCTATTGAGTGGTTACAGGTAATAGGGACTTGCTTAATTGATCTTATCTTAATTGTATTATGTTTTCATGTCTTTAAAGATGAAAACCCTCAATCTAATTCTAAGAAATAGATGTTATTTAAATAAATATTCATTAACTTAATTCTAGTTTAGGTAATGGTTTGTTAGAAGTTTACTGATCCAATTCTAAATATTATTGTTCTTCTATTTAATGGGTTTTACAGATTCTGTTATTCTGGAAATTAATAAGAGGTACAAATGAGAATAAATAAGCCGGGACATTTTACATTAAGTCATATAATATTTATCATAGTTATACTTGCTGGTGTATTTTTTATATTGAGCTCTATGTTCCAATAATTGCTTATTCCATTCAATAATCATATTATTAAACAAGCACTCAGTATTATTCCCTTCGATGGCATACTTTTTTACCCTTACTATACTATCCTCTTCCCCAATACTACTCTCCAGGAAATAGGCTCATATCTAAAATTCACTTTGCCCATGGATCGTGGCTTTAACTTCACAGACTAACCCCAATAAAGCAATATTTCCCCCTCTTACTACCATAAAACTATCTAAAATGGTGATATTGAGCACAATTATAAAATAAATTGATTTATTTTTCGTCCTTTTGCCAAAAACACACCTAACTACTATATAGGATATTTAAAATTATTTAAAGAGGCCTTTTCTGTTCCTACTTTATTACAATATCCAGGTAATTCAAAAGATTGGTTACTTCAGGATACGAGAAAATGGTCTTCTTTAATTTATTCAGGCTGGGGTCTATACTGTAATTACTGGCTTTGGATAAATCAGCAAAATTGAGATTCGTGTTAACAAATCTGCTTTTTAACATGTCAGTAGATGTAAAGTCGCTCTTTGACAAATCTGTTTCATAGAAATCAACATCGTGTGCCGTGCAGTCAATAAACTTGATTCCTTGTAAGTTTAATCCTTGGAATGAACTGTTGTCTATCTTGCATTCATAAAAATTAAACTTCGAAGGAGCACTTAGGGCTTTAATTAAAGTCCAGTTCACACCAATAAGCTTTGATTTATTGAATGATACATCTACGAATTTCGAACCGTCAGGTTTGATTAGACTTAAATCGCTGGAAATAAATGTACACTTCTCAAATTCACAGTTAATGAATTTACTCTTGCTGAAATCACATAATGTAAATGTGCAGTTATAAAACTCAATATCATGAAATATCTTCTCACGGAACTTTATATTCTTAAACTCTTTGTCCCGGTAGAATGATTCTTTGAATTCCTCTTTGGAATTGTCTTGCTCGTTAGAAAATAGTTCCGGTTGATCCATATAAATAAATCCTGATAGTACTTAATATTATCACTATAAAAATAGGAATACAATTAATATGTTCAGATAATTCTTCTTATATTTGTTGAAAATATAGACATTAAATGAAAAGATACGAAAAACATATTTTTATCTGCGAAAATAAAAGACCTAAAGATGACCCCCGCGGATGCTGCTTTGATAAGGGCGGTTCAGAATTAAAGGCTAAATTCAAAGAGCGTATTAAACAGCTTGGATTAAAACCTACTGTGCGTGCTAATACATCAGGCTGTCTCGATGCTTGTGAATTTGGGGCTTCTGTTGTAGTTTACCCCGATCAAATTTGGTATGGTGGTGTTACTGTGGATGATGTTGAGGAGATAATCCAGAGTCATATAATAAATAATAAACCGGTTGAACGGTTATTTATAAAACATCCTTCTTTCAATAAAGACAATGATAAAAAATGAAAAGGCGCGTGCTCAGAAAATCTTTACTCTTCTGAAAAAAGAATATCCGGATATCAGAAGCGCTCTCAATTTTACAAATGCATTCGAGCTATTAATTGCTACTATATTATCCGCCCAGAGTACCGATGTTGGAATAAATAAAATTACTCCTATCCTGTTTAAAAAATATAAATCTCCAAAAGATTATGTCGATGTTCCTGTAGAAGAACTTGAAAAGGATATTCATTCATCTGGGTTCTATCATGCTAAAGCTCGTAGTATAAAAAATAGCTGCGCTGTGTTAGTCGAAAAATATAAAGGGAAAATGCCTAAGACTTTTGAAGAGTTAAACGCCCTGCCCGGGGTGGGGAGGAAGACCGCATCGGTTGTTGTTGGTAATGCTTATGGCATCCCCGCTGTTGCAGTCGATACTCATGTAAAAAGATTATCTAATCTCCTCGGCTTCATCAAATCAGAGGATCCCGATAAAATAGAAATAAGATTAAAAGAATTATTACCTGATAAGGATTGGGTCAAAGATTCCCATCTCCTCGCTGCACATGGAAGAAAAATATGCATCGCCCGGCGCCCTAAGTGCAGGGAATGTGTGCTCGGGGATTTATGCCCAAGCTTTAATCCTGGTTAAGGAAAATATTTATGAACGATATTGCAAGTGATAGAAATTATTGTCTCTCTATTCTGAAAGAGTATACTAAAAATGAAAGTTTATTAAAACATGCTTACGCTGTTGAAACATGTGTAAGAGCTTATGCTGTGAAGTTTAATGAGGATATAGAATATTGGAGTAATGTCGCTCTGCTTCATGATTTTGATTATGAAATGTTCCCGACTGCAGAGGATCACCCCATTAAGGGTTCGGAAATACTTAAGGAAAAAGGGTTTGACCCTGAGTTTAGAAATGCTATTCTTTCTCATGCTCATTATTCCGGAGTGCCAAGGGATACCCTGTTAAGAAAAGTTCTCTTTGCTTGTGATGAACTTGCTGGATTTATTACTGCTGTTACTTATGTTAGACCCAATAAAACTGTCGATGAGGTTGAAGTTAAGTCAGTTCGCAAAAAAATGAAGGACAAAGCTTTCGCCGGAAAGGTTAGCCGCGATGATATTATTCATGGGGCTGAAGAATTGGGAATTCCGTTAGATGAACATATTGAATTCTGTATTGAGGCTATGAAAAAAAATAAAGTAGCTTTAGGTCTTACCCCTTGATTTATATTAATAAGACGTATATCTTTCATTATTGGTTTATGAATAATTTTAGTCTTTTTATATGTTCCTTAATTTGAACCTGAAATTCC
>JARLHD010000097.1 GCA_031292435.1 Ignavibacteriaceae bacterium | reverse complement strand
GTAACAGGGTCCTCCTCAATACCGGCGTAGGGGGCAAAGAACCTTGAGACGAAATCTACTTTTTTGCCTTTAGCAGTAATAATAATTCCACGTGTATTTACCTTTTTCATTTCTTCAAGGTTGTACTTAATATTTTTAATCTGATCCTCATTTTCAAAGACGAGCATATAGTCAGAAAGTCCCTGCCAGGCTTCAATAGGTTTAATATCGAACCAAGTAAGTATAGCTCCTGACAGATTAGTTTTTTGAATAGTATCGGTAGGAAAATTCAAAATTATATAATCATTTTCCCTTCTAACAGAAAGTAACCCGCTGCGCGAGTCAAAGTTTATTATTTTTTCTTTATAATTTTCATGATTGAAAAGGACATGAGCAGCAGCGAGGGTAGCATGTCCACAAAGATCGACTTCGACTTTAGGAGTAAACCATCTAATATTAAACATATCATTCTGATAAACATAAAATGCAGTTTCCGAGAGGTTATTTTCTTTTGCAATATTTTGCATGATTGAGTTAGTAAGCCAATCACCGCTTAGGGGGCAGACAGCTGCAGGGTTGCCAGCAAATAGCTGGTCAGTAAATGCATCGACCTGAAAGATTTTAATATTCATGATATTCTTTAATAATTTTAACAATAATTACACACGAAGAAAAATAAAGAAAAATGGAATTATAATGTTTGTTATAATTCATATAATGCTAAACGATATAATGAAAAGGTACTGATTTTTTGACCTAAAATAGTTGGCAATAGGCGTGGCAAAAAATCGACTTTTGGACAATTAATAGTAGAGGGGAACTTTTTTTTCAAGGATGCGCAGAGGTAATTTTTACATTTATGAAATTGCCGGAACCAGAAAAGAGAGAGATCGACGTGAAGAGGGGAGGGGGCGGAGGGGTTAAATAGCATTCCTAAATGAAATTGTTGTCAATCAAAGTTGCTCTCAGGTTGCTCACATCTTGCTCTCAAGTTGCTCTTTTTGTAAAGTGAACGTATAATATTTGGATAAAGTGGTTGTTTTAATTATTTAAGGCCATCGACGGAGCGGGCGCAGGTTTTGCAGTAAAAATTACCTTTGATATCGACTTCTTCAATTCCCTGAGAAGAGTGCATAACACAATCCCAATCGATACAATGGAGAAGACCGAAGCAGTGACCTAGTTCATGGAGGACTTCCTTCATCGTACGCTGAAAGAGGAGATCATCATCGGAGATACCGGAGTAGAATTCCTCATGCAGGCGGCAGACGGATACGATAGAATGTTTGCCGTTAAGCTGGGCTTCGCCGAAGACAAAAGTAAGGACAGGAACGAAGAGATCGACTTCGGTAATTAAGAGAATTTTACCTGGAACGGATTGAGTAAGTGGAGTTGAGAGGGAAATTATTTGGGAAGAAAAGAACTGTCCCCTATCCTCCGAATAAGTTTGTTCCATTTCCAAATCGAGAGCGAGGAGGGAAATATCAGAGCGAAAGCGGCTATTTAATTCCTTAATAATTTTTTTAAGGAAGGAATTATTAGAGAACTTAACAGGAGCAATGTTAATGCAGGTCATTTATATGGATTCCGGAGTCCATATTTATTTATTTTGTTGTACAGGGTAACGCGATCGATTTCCAGTTCAAGAGCGCTCCGGGAGATATTCCAGTTATTTTCATTAAGGACGCGGGCGATATGTTTTTTTTCCATTGCCGACATGCTGTTATCGCCATCAGTACCTGCGGCCTGTGAAGAAGAGACATGGAAAGGAAGGTCATCGACTTTAATCGTCTCCCCTTTCCCGACGACGACGGCGCGTTCGATTGCGTTCTCGAGTTCGCGAACGTTACCGGGCCATTCGTACTTAGTAAGAAATTCCATGGCTTCCGGGGAGATGTTCTTAATATTTTTATTCATCGCATTGCAGAAATTATTAAGGAAATAGAATGCGAGGACGGGGATATCGCCGGTCCTTTCTCTTAACGGGGGGATAACAATGCTGAAAACATTAAGCCTATAGTACAGATCCTCGCGAAATTTACCTTGTTTAACCAAATCTTCGAGAGGCTCGTTGGTAGCTATGATAACGCGAAAATCACTTTTAATTATCTGGTTCCCGCCGACACGGTTGAATTGTTTGGATTCTATAACTCTTAATAATTCGACCTGCATTTTGGGAGAAACGGAACCAATCTCATCGAGGAAGATTGTGCCGCCGTCGGCCATTTCGAATTTACCTTTGCGTTTGAACTGTGCACCGGTGAATGCACCTTTTTCGTGACCGAACAGTTCGCTTTCAAGAATTGATTCAGCAAGAGCGCCGCAATTGACAGGTATGATTGGAAAATATTTTCTTCTGCTATTTATATGAATAGCTTTGGCGACGAGCTCTTTGCCTGTACCGCTTTCGCCACGAATCATTACAGTTGTATCGGTCGGGGCGACGGTATGGATGAGTTCATATATTTTTTTCATCTGGCCACTTTCACCGATGAGGTTATCAGGTTTAATAATTTCATCGATGCTGCCTTTGAGGGCTTCATTCTCGACACGAAGAGATCTTTGTTCAAGAGCTTTTTTAACGAGGTGTTCGAGTTCATCGGGGTCGACTGGTTTGGTAACATAATCGTAGGCACCGTCCTTAAGAGCCTTAATGGCAGTGGGGACGGAAGCGAAAGCTGTTATTAGAATTACAATGGTATCCTTATCAATTTCTTTAATTTTAGCGAGGAGCTCGAGACCGCTCATACCGGGCATTTTCATGTCGACGAGGAGGAGATCGAATTTGTTCTTATCGAAAATTCGAAGAGCAGTTTCGCCATCCTCTGCAGTTTCGACCTGGTAGCCCTCTTCCTGGAACCAGTGGAAAAGGGACTCACGAACAATTTTTTCATCGTCGACTACTAAAATTTTTTCTTTTTTATTATTCATAATAACAGCTCAAATTAATTATTCTTTATAGGTAAAGTGATTTTAAATGTTGTACCGCGGGAGGAGGTTTTTTCAACAACGACCTGACCGCCGTGGTTATTGATAATTCCATAGACGACCGCGAGTCCAAGACCCGTACCCTTGGAGGCTTCTTTAGTTGAATAGAACGGTTCAAAAATATTAGGAAGATCCTTTTCCAGAATTCCGGTACCTTCGTCGATAATTCTGATGATGGCTAAATCCTTATTCCGTGAGAGGGCGACAGTGATAGTGCCACCGTTGGGCATTGCTTCGATAGCATTTATTAAAAGGGACATTAGCGCCTGCTGTATCTTTTGGGAGTTGCACTGAACGCTTATTTCATTTTCAGGAAATTCTTTGACGAGGGTAATTTTATTTATTTGAAGATGATGATGAATTAAGGTAACGCTTTTATCAATAATGGCAGAAAGATTTTCATCATTCATTTCGTCATCGCCGCGATGGGAAAAGAGAAGGAGGTCCTTGACAATTTTGCCACATCGTGCAGATTCCTCGGAAATGAGATCGAGGAAGGAGAGGATCTTGGTATGATCGCCATTGTCAGAATTATTCCGAAGCTTTTTAGAGATCAGCTTACTATAGGTTAAGATACCTTCGAGCGGGTTGTTGAGCTCGTGCGCGACAGTGGCAGACAGTTTGCCGAGAGAGGCAAGTTTTTCGATCTGCATTACCTGACTATAAATATTTTTTAATTCTTCCGATTTCTCCTGCACTTTGAGGTTAAGGTTTTCGGACCAATCTTTAATTTCCTGGTAAGCGGAATTTAATTTTGTGGACATTTCGTTGAAACGGTTCGCCATTTTACCAAATTCATCTTTTGTCTGGAGCGAAATTTTATAATTGAGATTTCCTTTACCTAATTCCTCAATACCTTTATTTAATTTTTTGATAGGGCGATTAACAAGGACTGTAATAAAGATACCGCTGGCAACAGAAATAAGGATTAAGAGAAAGAGAGAATTAAGAATTGTACGTCTTGTATTTTCCGCGATCATTTCGTCATGCTTATCTAGCGAAAGCATAACATCGAGAACGCCGAGCATTTCAGTTTTAGGGGAATGTGCATGGCAATCGGCGGTTGAGCAATCGACCTCATTCTGAATAGGATTTATCAGACCCAGAATTCTTTTATTGGTGGCATCGCGAAAAGTCCTGATTTTTTGAGTATTGCTTAAACTTTTAAGAGAAGTGGTTCCATTATGACAACCAATGCAGGCTTCGGCGGAGACATTAACAGATTTATTTACCTCAGTAGAATCAGTGGAAATGATAATTTTCCCCTGTTTATTATAGATCCTTATTCCTTTAACGCCAGCTTCGGTACCAACAGTTTTGATTATTTCATCGACATCCTCGCGCCTATTTAGGAGCATAGAATAACGTGTTGATTTTTTAATCAGATCGCTGATATTATTTGCAGTTTCGTACTTTAAGCCGGTTAAGTAGTTATCCAGATATTTAATATTAAGATAAGTATATACGGAAAGTATACAAACGAGTACAATAGAAACAGTGATAATAAGCTTAATACTAAGCCTATTTAGTAATTTTATTTTCATATTTAAAATCCCCATCCCCACGCAGTAAAATTAGGGAAAGTAATGATTACTTTCAAGTTTGAGAATGGTGTTTAAAAATAAAATAGCACCGGGGGGCGGTGCTGAAAATATCAATAGTTTGTAGATAAAAGAGAGCGGATGGCTCTCTTTTAAGCAGAATTTAATGCATTTTAATCGTTTATGAGTTTACTAAGAATCTTAATATATTCAGTATTGCCCAGGAGCCGGTTAAGATTTTTTACCGGAATACCACCATCCATCAAAGTAGCGCCGATTTTAGGAGTATTTAATTTATAGTCATTGAGAAAACTGAGGGAGTTTACCTGGCTGCTGTACCATTGATCACGTTCAATTCTTGCTGAAGCAATTTCAGGCTGATCGATACTAATGATGGCGAACCATTTATTAGAGAGAATATCCTCGGCATTCAGATTTAGCTTATCGAGGAGGGTAAAATTCATAGGACTGGTAAAAGTTATATAACCCCATTCGCCTTCGACTTTAAAGAGTGCCTGGTTTTTGAGAATGAATCCCTGATGTCCAGCATCTTTAACGGAATTGATATTATCGAGGAAGAGCAAAATGATAGGATTTATTCCGAGATAATAAGTATCTGCGAAAAGATGTTTTACCATTAACTGGCTTTTGAGATAAATATTTTTAGGTTCATACACCTGATTTTTTATTTTTTTCATTAGGGAATCGAGGACAGAGACAGGAACTTCACCAGTTGAAGAATGTTGTTTTGAATCGACCGCAAGATTGCGGATCACCTTATCGAACTGGCAATTTTCACAATCAAAATCCCTATCGCACAATTTATATTCCACGACCGAGGAACTCATCCAGATACATTTAAGGTCCTGAAACGTTTTATTGGTCCCATTTTTTTTATCGGACATATTATTCACTTAAAGTTAAAGGTTTAGAAATAGACTCAATAACACTGACAGGTTTTTCAAGCTCAAGTTCTTCAGAGAACACGGGGAAATTTTGAATAATAAGTTTGAAAGCCCACATTCCGATTACAACGAGCATCATAGTTACGCTGATTTCCGTAATGGAGGGGAAATAAGATGCTTTTGACATTGCAGCCAGCGAAGTGATGCTTACATTTATTCTATTCAGAAGGAAGCCGGAAATGATAAACACGGAGGAGAAGTAGAGATATTTTTTATCTTCCCTGAATTTCCTGGAGCTAAGAAAAAATGCAGGTACAATTGTGCCGATCAATATTTCAAGATAGAATAAATAAGTAACCGGAGAAAGGATGAGAAGGTATTGCAATTTGCCGGACATACTTAAGTAAACAATCTTTAGTGTAAAATTTATTATAATAAATATAATGGAAATAAAGGAACAAGCGGAGAGAAGATTTAATTTTAATCCATGATTGTAAGCCCTGGCACTAAGGAAGGCTTCAAAGATAACCATAGCAAAACCGGTACTGATTGCGCTAAGATAAAAGAATACCGGAAGCAAAGGCGAATACCAAAGCGGATGCATCTTTTCAGGCATAATTAAATAGAGCGAGCCTAAAGAGGACTGATGCAGAGTGGAGAGCAGAATTCCAAGCATCATTATCGGGATTGAAACGCGTTTTATTATTTTAAGAATTTTAGGAAGTTTGAATCTTTCGAGAACAACAGGAAAGAATTCAAGGAACAGTACAGTTGAATAAAGCATAACGCACCATGCAACTTCGAACATAACAGAATGAGTATTCCACATAATGATTGCATGCCAGATTGCCCAAGGTCTTCCCAAGTCAAACATCAAACCGCACACGGCAAGAATATAGCCGAGAAAGGCAGTAAGGATAGCAGGACGTGCAAGTGGTTTAAATTTTTCCACATTGAAAATATGAGTAACTGCGCAGATAGCAAATCCTCCTGCAGCCAGGCCAACACCGCAAAGCATATCGAAACCGATCCATAGACCCCAAGGGAAAGCGTCGCTTAGATTTGTACTTGCGCCCAAGCCCTGGGTAAAACGGATGAAGGCGGAATACAGACCAGCGACAATAATTATTACAGCTACAACTTTCCAGAAAGTGAATTTAAGGATACTATTTTTCATGGCTGCGACTCTCCTTTTTTTGAAGTCTTTCTTCTTTGGCAATTTCATTTTTTCTTTTAGTGAGCCAGTACAAACCGCCGAGGCAAAGGGCACCGACAGAAACAACCCCGGGAATTTTTTCCATAGCGTTAGCAGTCAGTTTTGGAAGAGGCTCACCAGGAAGGTGTGAAGTAAATCCAAGCTGTTCAAAGGGGACAGGTGAAATAACAAGGATACTACTACCGCCGGCGTCTTTCAATCCATAAATTGACTGATAATATGTTGAAGGATTTTCTTTTAATCTTTTTTTAGCTTCGATTACAAGATCATCAAGATCCCCGAATAATGTTGCGCCAGTAGGGCAAGCTTCGGAACAAGCAGTAGGTAATCCTTTTTTTAACCTATCGTAACATAGAATACATTTGCGAACCCGGGGATTAAGGCTGGTCCATTCATAACGGGGAACTTTATGCGGACATGCCTGCATGCAGTAGCGGCAGCCGATACATTTATTGACATCATAAATAACAGGACCGAGCTCTGTTTTAGTAAATGCCCCGACCGGGCAAACAGAAACACAAGCCGGCTCTTTGCAATGCATACAATTTTTGCGGGAGTAGAGTTCACCATACTGTTCAATAACAGTAAAAGTTTTATCGGAAAGGTGATCTTTCAAATAATCTTTATTAGTTGCCGGAAGTTTATTTTGTTCTTTGCAGGCATTATAGCATGAACCGCAACCGACACAAAGAGTAACATCGTAAAGCATCCCTTTTTGCTTAATCATTTTAACAGCTCCGGATTATACAGTTAAGAAATCTTTTTCAAACTCATCAATACCCTGAGCGGTAATTGAAGAAACAGCACCTTCGACAACATTTCCGCCATCAAACATAGTAGCACCTGCTAATTCAGGTCTAAGTGTGTGTTTATGCAAGAAATCTTTTAACCGTGAAAATTCTTCCTTGAGGAACTTTCTAATATCGTTACCGGTGAAGAGAGAATTTTTAATCTCTGAGAAATTTTCTGCAGCCATCAGGACACCCCAATCGTCTCCATACGGATCATTAATTTTTTTATTAAGAATAAGGGGGTTAATAAATTTAACAGTGCCCTGAACCGGGGAGCGGAAATTAAGTGTTTTATTGCCGACAGAGGCTTCAAAAATTACATCGCCTTTTTTGACAACGTGACCAGTTTCTGCAGTTTTAGTAATTGCAATTTTACCAAGCGCTTTTAGAATGAATTCATCAATTCCTATTTTAATAAGACCGTATTCATTTTTTTGAGCCCATGTATGACCTTTGGACAAGAAAATTTCCAGAGGAGCCCTGAAAATTTCTTTAGTAAATACTGCGATATCAGCTATTGAAGTACCGTTTTCAAACGCCGGATGTTTTTTCTTTTGCGATTTCAATACCAGCCAATCAATAGCGATAAACAATAAAAATGTTATTAGAACGAATATAGCGACCATTGTTTTACCCTATGTTTTAATTAAGAACTTTGTGTATTAATAGACAATCATTGTGCCGTAAGTTTTTTTATTTCAAATTATATGCGCAAGAGTTTATATTATAATGAGTTATGCGGCATTGAGGGGTTTGATTATTATTATCTTGCAAAAATCAGTGTGAGTAGATATTCATCACAAATATGGAAGGAAACTTCAGAAAGGTTGATTTAATTAAATAAGAGCAATAAATAACCGTATAAATAATCAACAGCAGTTTGTTGAATGAATCAACATTATAATGAAACAATTGGAAGAAGCCTCTTGTTTTTTTATTATTAATAAAGGAATTGAAGGAGGTTCTATGAACAGAGTTGAATTGTTCAAAGGGGATATTACAAAAGTAAAAGCAGATGCAATTGTAAATGCTGCTAACAGTTCATTGTTGGGAGGGGGCGGAGTTGACGGAGCAATTCACAGAGCGGCTGGACCAGAACTTTTAGAATTCTGTAAATCGTTAAACGGTTGTAATACGGGAGAGGCTAAGATCTCGCCGGGTTTCAAATTGCCTGCTAAGTTTATAATACACACAGTTGGACCGGTATGGAAAGGTGGAGATTATAATGAAGATTTTCTGCTAGCCTCATGCTATAATAATTCATTTAAACTAGCCAGTGAGTATAATTTAAAGAGTATAGCATTTCCTTCTATAAGTACGGGCGTTTACAGGTTTCCGACAGAACGAGCAGCTAAGATTGCTGTTCAGGAAACTGATAAATTATTAAAAGAAAATGTGGATTTAGGTAAAGTAATATTTGTATGTTTTGATGAAAAGACATATAATATTTACAAAGCAATTTTACATGGAGAACTGAGCTTAACGTAGAAAGAGGATGCCCACACCTATTACCGTAATGAACGCTCCTATAATTGCCCTCCAGCTAAGTTTTTCTTTATAAATATATTTTACAAGAGGAAGCATTAATACGGGCATAGTAGACATGAGCGTACAAGCTATGCCAACATTTGTATTTGCAACTGCCACCATGCTGAAAGTAATTCCCAGGTAAGGACCGAAAACGGTTCCTCCAATAGTTGAAGCAAGTGCCCTGGTGTTCTTTTTATAGGTGGTAATGGGATTCTTAAATTTCCGAAAGATCAGTAATATGGGGAGAAATATTATTACTGAAGAAAAAATCCTTATGAAGGTAGCGACGAATCCATTGATATCCCCCTGATCAAAAGCCAGTTTGGCAAATACCAGTCCTCCCGCCTGTCCGGCAGCTCCCATAAACCCATTAAAAAAACCGATTGGAGTCATTTTATATTTAGCATCAGGAGATTTATTTTCGGTTACAACCAAAATGATTCCCATAAGAGTGACAGCCATACCCGTGATACCAAGAAAGGAAATGCCTTCCGCTAAAAAGATGTACCCCATTATTGCGCTTAGACCGGGGGCAAATGACATTAACAGGATGCTGAGATTTGCACCTATCTGTCGATAGGCTTTGAACAAAAAAGTATCGCCTATAACCAGTCCTATTATTCCGCTTATAGAAAGATTTAAAACCTGATTATAAGAAAGATGATATCCAATATTGAAAATGATTATTGTAAGTAAAAGAAAAAAAGTTGCAAGAAGCAGGCGATTCATATTCAGCTGAATGGAGCCAATTTTAACAGCAGCATGTGAAAAGGCAATGGAAGTGAAAGACCAAAGGACGGCGGTTAGAAGGGCACTAAATTCACCAAGGAAAGGCATTTTATTCTATAATAATTAAGATAATAAAATACAATTATTTTGTTAAAGTAGGGAGGGTAATATATATTTTGATAATGAGTTAAAGAAGCATATTGTGAATTCAAAATCAAAATACATTTTAGTTATATGTTTTGGGGCAGTCGTACTTGCTGCAATTGTAATCCGGCTATGCATAAATCAAACTACATTTGTTGACGATTCATATATCTTTCTAAGGTTTGCAAAGAATGCCTTAGAGGGTTATGGTTTCCGATGGAATATTAACGAACCACCCCTGGAGGGATATACTTCATTTCTATATCTGCTGGTAAATATATTTGCTGTCAAATTTTTTAGTTATCCTGAAATGTTTTTACAGATTTTCGGGATTATAACAAGTCTGGTGACGATTGTTTTAATTTATTTATTATATAATGAAGTTAGCCCACTGCTTAAGACCGAAAATCTTGTTACATCTATTTTGGTTTTAATTTCACCCTGTTTTATTTATTGGTCACTTGCGGGGATGGAGACATCTTTTTATATGATGTTTCTGATCTTTTCATTATTATTTTATTTTAGAAAAAGTAATACGCCATTAAGTTTCATTGCATCAGGTGCACTTTTTGCTGTTTTATATTTAATCAGACCGGAAAGCATTTTATTTTTCATATATGCATTTCTTTTTACTGCCTACCGGTTATTTACAGAAAAGCACCAACGGAAATGGTTATTACTTATCTGTATGGTATTTGGTTTTCAACTAATATTTGCCCCTTATTTTATATGGCACCTCAAATATTTTGGTGTACTATTTCCTAACTCCTATTATGCAAAAGTCGGCGGAGGAATTTATCAAATCAAAGGGGGGCTGTCATATTTTTATATTCATGGTGTAAAAATATTTAACCGGGGGTGGTACTTAATAATTCCAATTTTAGCTTTATCTATTTTCGAAATAAAAAACCATAAGCAATTATTTCTACTTGGACTGGCGCTTTTATCAATTCTGATTACAATTATTAATGGTGGAGACCATTTCGACTATGCACGTTTTTTAATTCCAATATTACCTTTGTTCCTTGCTGCATTCCCAATTTCGTTAAAGAAAGCATATTCTTTTATAAAGAATCGAATAAGTTATATGGGATATTGCTTTTGTGTTCCTGCAATTGTTTTAATTCTCAACCTGAAGAATCCGGTCTATACTGAATTTATATTTAAACCGAAGAAACCTTTAGTGGTGGAGAATGATAATCCGGACCAGGGATATAAGTGGGAAGTAGGATTCATTAAAATGGGAAAAGTCTTAAAGCATATTTCCAAACCCGGAGATACTATTGCACTTATGCCGGCAGGGGCAATAGGATATTTTTCCGGATTAAATATTCTTGACATGGAAGGTATTTTAAATTCAGATATAGCAAACGAACCATTCGTTGAAAAATATATTAAGAATTGGCGGCCGGGTCATAACAAGGGGGATGGATATTATATTCTTCAACACAAACCGGAATACATTCAGCTGGTTGATTATTTAACTTCTGCTCCGCAAAGTGAACCGGGCCCTCAGAGCCTTGTATTCAAATCGGTATTTGAGATTTGGAACTCACCTGATTTCCATTCAGAATATGAATTTTATCCGGTAAAGATTTCCGAAGGAATTTATTATAATTTGTACAGAAGAAAGAATTAATAGATATTTTCAAGGGTTTTAATTCAGAAATAATCTTAATAAATGAAAAAGAAAAAGAATCAAGCAGAGACTGAAACCAGAAAGAACAAGTTAAATATTTTTCTAGGTTTACTTGTACTTATCCCCCTGGTACTATACTTCAGGGTCGTGAATTTTCAGTTCACTAAATTTGATGATACAGATATTATAATCAGACATTATGATACACTTAAAGACCTAAAAAACATAAACCAAACTTTCAATCATGATTTTTACATGGATACTACCGGGACAGCATATTACCGTCCCCTACCGGTAATATCCTTTATGATTGATGCCCAGATTGGAGGAGAGGAGCCGTGGATATATCACCTGACGAATCTTATTCTGCACATTATTACCGTTATTGTTCTATTCTTTTTCTTACAAAAGCTGCGCATTAAAAAGGAAATTGCATTCCTTCTTTCCTTATTTTTCGCAATTCATCCACTGTTCACAAATGCCGTAGCATGGATTCCGGCACGTGTTGAACTGCTCTTTGTATTATTTAGTTTAGCATGTTTTATTACATTTATAGAATATTATACTAGTAATAAAAGATTCTGGTTCTTCTTACATTCCTTTGTATTTCTCCTCGCATTATATTCCAAAGAAACAGCTATTGCGTTGCCAATCCTCATGTTATCCCTGTTATATCTTACAACAACGGAAAAAATTAAATTAAAAAGAATTATTCCATTTCTTGCAGTCTGGAGTATTTTAGGATTATTATATTATTACATGAGGAATAGCGTTATAAAAGTTAACCCTGATCCAGAATTGTCAGGTTTTTTTCCTTTCATAAAGAACCTGCCGACAATCCCAATCACATTCGGCAAATTTTTTATTCCTTACAACCTGAGTACTCTCCCATTATTTGATACTCCGTCTTTAGTTCTTGGTATTATTTTAATATTAGCATTCGCAACAATTATTATCAGATATAACAGGTCAGAAAAGAGGACTGTTCTTCTGGGAATAATATGGTTCATTATATTTACTATACCGCCAATGTTTGCGCGTGTTTATCTTGCTGAATTTAATTTCGAATATTCAGAGTTTAGAACTTACCTTCCTGCAATAGGAATATTAATAATATTAGGAATACTGGCGAATGAATTACCGAAACGTTTTACTTTTAACAAAATATTGAAGATAACCCTGCCTGTTTTTTTAATATATGGAATAATTGCCTATATACATTCGGCTGTGTATTCTGATCCCATATCATTTACTAATTCAGCTATAAATGCCAGTCCCCAAAATGCATTTGCATTAAATTTACGGGGTTATAATTATTTATTCAGTAATAACGCAGAG
The DNA here is from genome assembly GCA_031292435.1 of Ignavibacteriaceae bacterium. GTDB lineage: Bacteria > Bacteroidota > Ignavibacteria > Ignavibacteriales > Ignavibacteriaceae > Fen-1301. Next base: position 11,313 of record JARLHD010000097.1, on the reverse strand, counting down.
CAAGCTCTTTCGGACTTTGAAAACGCAATTAAAATTTGCCCCTTGTACAGCGCTCCGTATAATAACTTAGGAATTTTATATCGTTCGGCAGGAGATGACAGCCAGGCAGAGTATTATTTTTCGCAGGCTATAAAATACGATACTCTTTATCCTAAGAGTTCCTTTTTAATGAATAATGCATTTATAAGTCTTTCGGCGGAAAAGATATCTTTAAAAAAATATAATGAAGCTTTAATAGTATTAAAAAAATCTGAGAATGTTTATCCTAACGACTCTAAAATTTATAATAATATGGGTTATGATTATTATTGCATAGGAAATCAGGATTCCGCATTAGTTTGTTATAACAAAGCAATTTCAATAGATCCTAATTCAGCATCTTATTATAATAACCGTGCAAAAGTTAAATTTATTATAAAAGATTATGAAGGATCATTAAAGGATTTAAACAATACTTTGAATCTTGATCCCAATTTACCGGACGCATACCTTAACAGAGGTAAACTGAAAATAGAAATGAATGATTATACAGGAGCTATTTCAGATCTTGATATAACTTTAAATTTAGATTCACATTCAGCCGAAGCATACTACTACAGGGGGAACGCCTATTCCAGAATAAATAAGCCCGGGGAAGCTGAAAAAGATTGGGCAGAAGCTCGTAAGCTCGGTTACAAAGATAAATAGAATTCCTTTCTGACTTTTTATAATATAAAGAGTCCTAAAGATTAAAGTACATTTTGAATTCAAAAGGATGAGGCATTGTACCAATTGACATAATCTCCTCCTCCTTAATTTTAACCCACTGCGACAGGAGTTCATCCGAGAAAATATTATCCCGTTTAAGAAAATCATTATCAGCATGGAGCGCATCAAGAGCTTCATTAAGATTCCGGGGAAGAAAATGGATAAACGTATCCTCCTGGTTCTCAAAAAAGTTTTTATCGTAAGGACCGTAACCTTCTTTTACAGGATCAATTTTATTTACAACCCCATCTATTCCAGCCAAAAGCATAGCACAAAGACATAGATACGGATTAGCAGTTGCATCAGGGGGGCGATATTCAAACCGGGCTTCATCGGGATTAGAAACATATTTAGGAATGCGAATCGCAGATGCACGGTTCCCCTGACCGAATGTTAAAGCGACAGGAGCTTCATAACCAGGCACAAGTCTTTTATACGAATTGGTGCTTGGGTTTGTAAAGGCAGATAGTGCGGGGGCATGTTTAAGCATTCCGCCTATAAAATACATACCCAGTTGTCCAATATTCCCGTAGGTACCTTTTTCATAGAACATATTTTTACCATTTTTGGTAATAAACATATGAAGATGCATTCCATTGCCTGACTGCATGTACATAGGTTTGGGCATAAAAGTTATGAACAGATTTTTCTGACGTGCTAAATTGAAGAGCGCGTATTTTGTTGTAACAATATTATCGCCTGTAGTAAGCAGATCGTTGAAATAAGTTTCTATCTCCTGCTGTCCCCTTTCACCAACTTCATGGTGATGATATTTTACATCAATGCCAAACCGCTTTAACAGCTTGCTTGCTTCATCACGGAAATCGTCATAAACATCAAATGGATTAGCCGCATGATATGCTTTCTTATAAAATTCTTCAGCATGTTCAACTTTATAATAGGAGGTGGCAGTCCTAGTATCATATTCCACATTAGAGAAAATATAGAATTCAAATTCAGGTCCCCACATTGATTTATCTGCACCGGTAGTTTCCAGAAGTAATTTCTCTGTTTTTTTAGCAAGAAGTCTTCCATCCTGTGAAAAGGGAGATCTTTCATCGTCGGTTAAAATAACATTAGAATAGAAACTTAAAACATTTTCAACTCTAAAGGGATCAATTACCGAGGTAGAAAGATCGGGGGTCAGGATCATATCGCTATTTTCAACTTTCCTGAAGCCATAGCTGGAGCCATCAAAGCCAACGCCTTCTTTTAAAAGCTTTTCAAGAATCCCCGGATAACAAGGGAGGGTGATATGATGAAGTCTCCCGGAAAGATCGATACATTTCAGATCAATGAACTCAATATTGTTTTTCTTAATAATTTCATTACATCTTAGCAATTCATCTTTTTGCATAATGCACCAGCGATTTTAGAAGTGTTATTAAAAATAAAAAAGCCCGGTAATAAACCGGGCAGTTAAGAATTATTTCTTATAGTTTATTGCATCAAATCCGGGAAAGATAGAGGCGCCGCCAAGTTCTTCTTCAATTCTTAAGAGCTGGTTATATTTCGCAATTCTATCAGTCCTTGATAAAGAACCGGTTTTAATTTGTCCTGCATTTGTGGCAACAGCTATATCAGCGATTGTGGTATCTTCAGTTTCACCGGAACGGTGACTAATAACGTTAGTATAGCTGGCTCTCTTAGCCATTTCGATACAATCAAGAGTTTCTGTTAAAGTACCGATTTGATTTACTTTGATAAGGATTGAATTAGCAATTCCTTTTGAGATTCCTTCAGCCAGTCTTTTTGTATTAGTAACGAAAAGATCATCACCAACCAATTGAATTTTGCTGCCAAGTTTATCGGTTAAAAGTTTCCAGCCGTCCCAGTCATTTTCATCAAGACCATCTTCAAGAGAGATGATGGGATATTGTTTCATCCAATTGGCATAAAAATCAACCATCTGTTCAGAGGTTAATTCTTTTTTAGAAGATTTGAAGAACTGGTAAACCTTTTTGTCCTTCTGGAACATTTCACTTGAAGCGACATCAAGTGCTATGCAAATTTCCTCACCGGGTTTGTAGCCTGCTTTGGTTATTGCTTCAAGGATAACTTCGACAGCTTCATCATTTGATTTAAGATTAGGGGCAAATCCACCTTCATCACCAACCGAGGTATTATATCCTTTTTTCTTAAGCACTGATTTTAAAGAGTGGAATGTTTCTGCGCCCATCCTTAACGCTTCGGCAAAATTAGGAGCGCCAACCGGCATAACCATAAATTCCTGGAAATCGACATTGTTATCTGCATGCGATCCGCCGTTTAGAATATTCATCATTGGCACAGGCAAAGTGCGGGCATTAACGCCGCCGATATATCTGTACAATGGAATTTCAAGAGTTTCAGCAGCAGCTTTTGCAACTGCAAGTGAAACACCAAGAATAGCGTTAGCGCCAAAGTTTTCTTTATTCGGGGTTCCATCCAGTTCAATCATAAGCTGATCAATCTCCACCTGATCAACTGCATCCATGTCAATAATTTCATCAGCTATTTTTTCATTTACGTTATCTACTGCTTTAAGAACACCCTTGCCGCCGTAACGGGATTTATCGCCATCTCTTAACTCAACAGCTTCATGCTCGCCTGTGGAAGCACCACTTGGAACTGCTGCCCTTCCGATAACACCACTTTCCAACTGAACTTCAACTTCCAAAGTTGGATTTCCTCTTGAATCTAATATTTCTCTAGCTAAAACATCTATAATAGTAGTCATTTTCTATAGCTCCTGATAGGTTTATAATAAAAGTCGACTATAAAAATACTAAGGTATGGGGAGAATCTCAAAGAATTTGAATTAAACTATTGTAAAGGATTTCTGACATTTTGTGAGAAGTGCGCATTCAAAAGGTTTTTTGCCCTCTATTGGTAATATTTTGGGAATCAGGGGAAAGTAAATATTAGTTAACTGATAAACAGTACATGCTAAATACCCATTAGGCATTGAAAAGGCTGATGATATAATGCAAGCTGGCATGTTCCTGCCATGCTGCGTGCAAGTTTACAGCACTTATCGTGACCGGTTGCACAAAAATATGATCCATGTATAAAAATTATTGCCCCAAAATAGTTTGATTTTTCCGTGGCAAAAAACAGCATTTCAGACAATACTAGTAGGGGGAGTTCTTTCACCTCAGGAATGTCCTCTGGATCAGCTCAATCCCGCTCTTGTCTCCCCTGCTTACTGCATACTAACACAGACCAAATGTAGAAATTCGAGAAGGTTTAAACTACCAACACAGGGACAACAAAGAGACGACACAGAGACGACGCAGATACCTAAAAGAAGATCAAGATTTTTCCTAATCAAAAAGGAGGCAGGGCTAAATTGATAACCTTTGTTCTGCGGGGTCGACCAAACTCGAACTTGCGACTTCCTGAGTGACAGAACCTATAGGGGTAAAATAAGATGCGAATATTGCGTTTTTAGGGGATTTTTGAAGGGGTGGCGGTCCAGATTGTGCCAGGTTGTGGTAGGTTTTGCTACGGATTTGCTACATGAATTCTCAAAGTTTTAACTCCCCCAACCCTTCATTTTTAATAACCGATACCGAAAATTACTACTTATTTGAACGCTCTTTGATCAATTCATTTGTTTTTCATATCCAAATTCTTCCGACCAACTCATTACGAATGAGTTTCAGATGTCTGTAAGGTGTTGTAAAATAAGAAGGTAATTTTTACTGACATAGTTTTTGCCATAGTAGAAGTATTTCAAAATAATTTTAACTTAAACTAATAGTGCATTCTTTAGATTTTATTTTTAATGTTCGATAACATATTTATTACACTTTCGAATTATCTGATTGTTTTTTTAACAAGTATTCTTTATGTTTCAATGTGATTAAAGCGTATTGATCATTTCTCTAATAAATATTAGAGTCTACATGAGGATTTTTTACTTAGTTCTCTTCCTTTTACTTCCGTCTTTAGGCTTTCCCCAAAGTGCCTGCCCAGGATTAGATTCCATCAATTATTCAGGACAATGGTACCACACAGTTCAAATTGGTTCCCAATGCTGGTTAAAAGAAAACCTGAATGTTGGGGTTATGATCCCCGCAGTTAGAGATCAAATCAATAATGACACAATAGAGAAATTCTGCTATAACAATGACCCTGCAATGTGTGATATTTATGGGGGTTTATATCAATGGCGGGAAGCAGTGCAATATACATTTAAGTCCAGACCCAAAGGAATCTGTCCACCAGGTTGGCACATCCCTTCTGACGCAGAATTCGATACCTTGCTATCTTCAGTAAATAAGGATGGAAATGCATTAAAAGAAATTGGTCAGGGAGGAGGAACGAATACAAGCGGGTTCTCTTGTTTATTATCGGGAGATAATGAACTCACTTCATTCAATGAAATAAGCGTTAATGCCAATATTTGGTGCAGCAATTCCAAGTTTGATCTAAATATGGGATCGCTTCTAGGTAGTAACAAAATTATTTGGAATGATGCCGGTATCAATTTTATCAACTTGAATAGTGCTTATGGAATGAGCATTCGGTGTATTAAAGATGATGCCGATTTAATTTTACAGTCTCCTTATGGAGGTGAAAATTGGCAGGTTGGTTCAGTCCACAATATCTCCTGGGGCGGAAATGATTTACCAAACATTAAAATAAGGATCGAATATTCAACTAATAATGGAATAAGCTGGATCATAATCGTCGATTCTGCTCCTGCTCAGGATGGAAATTATTCCTGGATTATTCCAAATTCCCCATCAAAAAGTTGTAAAGTAAGGCTGACCGATCTCAATAATCCGAACTCTGTTATTCTAAGCGATACTGATTTTATAATTAACAATGATCCTTGTTTGGGTCAATTCACAATTAATTATGGTAATAAAACATATAGCACTGTAGTTATTAAAGGAAAATGCTGGTTTAAAGACAACCTTAACACAGGAACTATGATTCCTGGTAACCAAACCTCAATAGCTAATGGTACAATTGAAAAATATTGTTATAACGATGATACTTCAAATTGTTATATTTATGGTGGACTATATTCCCGTACAGAAATGAATGAACCGAGCATTTGCCCTGCTTTCTGGCATGTCACTTCATCTAATGAATTCATAAATTTACTAACAGATGATCTATTTGACGGAAACTCATTAAAAACAGTAGGTCAGGGCTCAGGATTTGGATTGGGATCAAATACGAGTGGATTCTCCTTATTGTTAGCAGGTTATCGTTGGAGTGATGGTACATTCCAGGCTCTTGGCAACTCAGCTTACCTGCCATATGTTCAATATTTTATTTTTAATAATAGTGATAATATTAACTTTTCTGGTGCGGTTCCTTCAAGTGTTGGCGGTAGTATTCGTTGTATAATGGATGATCTTGGACCCTTGACCTTGAAATCTCCTGTTGGGGGAGAGAGTTGGATAATAGGTACAACCCATAAAATAACCTGGGGACTCAGTAATGTTATAAATATCAAAATAGACTATTCCACAAATAATGGTACAAGTTGGATAAATATAATTACCTCAACTCCTAATTCAGCAGGCAGCTACAACTGGACAATTCCCAATACCCCTTCAACAAACTGTAAAGTAAAAATAACAAGCACAAATAGTTCTGATACAAATAGTATCAGTAACCTTTTCCAGATATATCAGGTTCCAACTAATCCTTGTCCCGGAATTCCAACTGTTAATTATGCGGGGCAGACATACAATACAGTAGTAATCGGGGATCAGTGTTGGATGAGAGAAAACCTAAATATTGGAACTATGATTGACTCAACCCAAAATCAAACGGATAACGGAATAATTGAAAAGTATTGTTATAATAATGATACGGCTAATTGTAGCATCTATGGAGGTTTATACCAGTGGAATGAAGCTATGCAGTATGATACATCTCTGGGTACTAAAGGAATTTGTCCTATGGGTTGGCATATACCAACAAGAAACGAGTTTACTGCCTTAAAAACATTTGTCGGGGGGAATGGTAATGATTTAAAAGAAATCGGTCAGGGTACAGGCTCCGGAGTCGGGACAAATGCAAGTGGATTTTCAGCATTATTAGCGGGTGGAAGTAGTAATGGTGCTTTTATTAGTTTAGGTTTAGTTTCTGTTTATTGGAGCTCCAATGTTTATGATGTCACTCGAGCTAATAACTTTCAACTACTTGCTAATAACAATTATATTGGAGGAGGTCCAGTAGCTCAAACTGGAGGTCAAAGTATCAGATGTATTAATGATAGTTCGGTTTCAGCTTTGCCTGTTGAATTAACATCATTTACAGCTTCAATAAATAACAGGGATATTTTGTTAAAGTGGAATACTGCAATAGAGGTTAACTTCTCCTCTTTTGAAGTTGAACGCAAGAAAGTAAATATTAATATCTGGCAGCCGATTGATTTGGTCCCTGCTTCGGGGAACAGTACATCACCTAAACAGTATTCATATGTTGATAAAAGAGTTAATACCGGGGAATATAATTATCGTCTAAAAATGATTGATTTCAATGGCACATTTAAGTACAGCAATATCATAAATATAAATATTTCATCACCTGATAAATTCGAACTATTATCAGCCTATCCAAATCCTTGGAATCCAACCACTACGATCCGTTATCAGGTACCCATCAATATCCAAGTGAAAATTAAAGTCTTTGACGCCCTCGGAAGGGAAGTATCTACTTTAGTAAATGAAGTAAAACAAGCTGGAATTTATGAGGTAATATTGAATGGAAAAGGACTTGCCAGCGGTATATACTACTACCAAATGAAAGCTGGAAATTTTATCGGAACTAAGAAGATAATATTAATTAAATAATATTCTTTGTTCTAATTGTCCTATTTTAATTTACTATCTCGTTTTTTGACAGTCAAAGAATTGATCGGGAATTTATAAATAAATAGCTTGGGTATCGATGCTTATTTCCAAGACGATCTCCCGTTGTAACTAACTCACTTATCTTCAAATTATTTCAGACTTTTTACTTAGCAGTTTAATATTAGTGTTCGTTAACATATTCATTAAGATTGTACAAAGATGAATTCTCCATTACGATCTTTTCTTGTATACCTAATACATCTCTTTTTGCATTCCATTAAAGTGAGAGCTCCAACTTTTTTAATTGAAAACAACTATTAACTCGTAATTCCATGGAATTTTTCAAATCAATTATATAAAGGTAAGGAAATGCAAAAATTAATTAAATTTTTAATATTGTTATTATTTTTCATTGGGAATCTTAATGCTGCCAGATACTATGTAGATAGTGAAGGTGGCAATGATGGAAATTCTGGTACAGACTCCACACAAGCATGGAAAACAATTACCCAAGTAAATAGTTTTAGTTCTTATCCTGGTTTTACGCCTGGGGATATAATTTCATTCAAGTGCGGCCAAATATTTCAGGGGACAACTTTAATTCCTCAGAATAGTGGTTCTGAAGGTTTGCCTATTATATTTAATTCTTATGGAACTAGCGCAAGACCTATTTTAGATGGCAACTCGACTGTGTTATGTGTTGATGTGGATACCAAAAGCTATATCAATTTTATTGGGCTTAAATTCATCCATGGATATAGGGGGGATTCAACTTACCCTTCGAGTAATGTTAATCTATGGAAATGCAGCCATATTACTGTTGAATCATGTAATATAGACAGTAGTGTCGGAGGGGACATTCATAAGGTCAATTTGTATGATGGACAGGGCTCTTATTTAACAGTAAGAAACTGTACCCTGAATTATGGGGAACAGGCGACCGGAAACGGTAATTTGGGAATTTATTTAGATGGAACCGATAATTCGTTGATGGAGTACGATACTTTAATAGGGAATTTCTCCAATGTCAGGTTGGCTTTTGGCGACGACCACGGTATGGCTAATAATGATACCATCAGATATTGCGTAATTAAGGGGGGCAGGTATGATAACGTTGATGATGATGGTTCCTCTGGGGCCATATTTTATTATAATCAATTCGAAACAAATAATATTAATATTTACTTTTTCACTGATGGAAGTGGTAGTTATGACAGCTATGCCCCCCGTAATAGTTTTTATTATAACAATACTTTTATTACAACCGGATCGGAAGCTTCGATTCACACTCTTTCAAAAACTGCTACTTTTAACGGTATGGTATTTAAAAACAATATCAATTATTTAACAACTGGTTCTGGATTTTTTGTTTATGATGAAATAGATTCTAGTACTAATAATTATTCAATGGGCAACTTTACTCTGAATTATAATCTTTATTTTGTTACTACTGATAATACCCATTGGTTTTCAAAACATGGAACTCCTTATCCTAATCTTGCAAGCTGGTATGGATTGGGATATGATGGAAATAGTAAATCTTCTGATCCTCAATTCAGAGATACTAATAATCATGATTATTCACTCCAAAATGGTAGTCCAGCAGTATTATCGGGAGTAAGTGTTGGTTTAACACAAGACATTGTAGGAAAAACAGTTGCTGATCCGCCGGACATCGGCACATATCAAAACTCGAATTATATATCAGGATTTTTAAGCAGCACTACTTTAAGCGGGAATGTTGCAGTAACCAATGATGTAGTAGTTCCTTCAGGTAATACGGTTACTATTTCTGTCGGAACTCATATCAAAGTTAAGAACTATACCTCAATTACAATATACGGGACATTAAATTGTGGTTATAATTCGCAGCAGGGGGATATCACTTTTGATCTATACCCGAATTATGAATCCTTAGAAGGAGATACTATATGGTTTATGGTATTTTACGGGTCCTCAAGTTCGCGTTCTATTTTACAACATGCTTCAATAAACCATAATTACAGGACTCTCTGTTTAGTCGGAGCTGATGTTAATATTACAAATTGTAACTTCTTGAATTCCACAGAAGGAATTTATATTTACGACGCCTCCCCAAGCATAATTAATAACACTATTTACGATCCGGTTGAAAACGGTATATGGTGTCAATCCGGATTATGGGCTACTAACTTTTCAACTATTTCAAATAATACAATTATAAAAAATCCCATAAATGCTAATTATCATTCTGGTCAGGGTATATGGATTGAAGATTTAGAATTTTCATCCGTTGGAGCGAATATTGTTAAAGGGTTTGAAAATGGCATTCTTGCTGGAGAAAGTGCCACTATTTATTGTTTAGATTATTTAGGGTACAATCCAAATCGTAATAATCTTATAATTGATAATATCTGCGGATTGAATGCAGAACTAGGTTCTATTATTTTTGCAGGAAGTTATATCGATAATATAGGTATGAATAATAGTATTCATAATAATATCAGTAGCGATATGAATTGTTTTGAAGGAAGTTTAATCGAGGCCTGGGATAATTATTGGGGAGGAAGTGGTCCTACGAATATGTCTTTTGATGGAACTTCAACCATAGCTTATTATGACGAATATTTATTTTCTGATCCTTGGGATAATCAAAATCTTTCAGCTGTTAAACCGGCTAATAATCCTAAATCTGTAAAACATATGAATCAATCAGCCGGGTCTGTAAGTAATTCAAATGACAGTCCCTCCAATGGTTTATTTTTAGAAAATCAAGGCAAGATCGATGATGCTATTTCTTTTTATAAAGGATTAATTTCAAACGATCAATACGTACGTATTGCCCTTTCTCAACTTGTAAATATAAGATTTAAATATTCCCGAAATGAATTATTGAATTATTTAGATAGTTTATTAACTATAGATCAGAAGTACTATCCTTTAATAAAAAAATTATTAGGCGATATATCCTTGAAAAATAATCAATTTGACGATGCTATGAGTTCTTACGATAATGTTATTAAAATTGATCCATCCGGATATGATGGCATCAGTGCAAGATTTGAAAAATTATTTGCCTACCTGCATTTTAAAAAAGATCAAGGCACAGCATCAGCAATTTTATCTGATATTAAAGAAATAAATTCTAAAGATGAATATGTTCAAATGAAAATAAAAAGTACAGAAGATTTAATTAAATGTTCTAATGGACAGGCATATAAGAAATTAATATCGAAAGATGCATCGATACCTCAATCATACGATTTATCTCAGAACTACCCTAACCCTTTCAATCCAAGCACTACAATAAGATACCAGATACCTAAACAGGGATTAGTAACCTTGAAGGTATATGATATTATTGGAAGAGAAGTAACAACACTTGTTAATGAGAATAAGATTGAGGGATTTTATACAGTAAAGTTTAATGCATCCAAATTCCCAAGCGGAGTGTACATCTATCAGCTAAGAGTGAATGATTATGTTTCAAGTAAGAAAATGATTTTGCTTAAATAAGTAATCATAAACAAATTACAAATTGTAAAGCCATCGGTTAATTCTGGTGGCTTTTTATTTACTTATATATTTCATTATATCAGGAGAAGTCGAAATATATTTCCGCCCCCTTTAAAATTACATCAAAGGGAACGGAAATTAGAGATGAAGTTAATTTATTTGGGGGTAAAGGACTACTTTTATATAGTTGTTCCCATCGAAATATTTCTGCGCTGCTTTCTGAACAGCATCACTACTAAAACCCTCAACTCTTTGAGGATATTTC
>JARLHD010000096.1 GCA_031292435.1 Ignavibacteriaceae bacterium | reverse complement strand
CGGTGCTAACATCGGCGGATTCCTAAAGGTAGCTGATGCGATGATCGATCAGGGTGTGGTATAATAAGTATTGCGCCTAATTAATTTAAAGGCTGTTCCTCAAAAGGGACAGCCTTTATTAATTAATAGTTATGAATTAAGTTATTTGTTATAACAGCTTACCAAAAGGTTAATACTTTTTTTGGCGTTGTAAAAAATCCGTGGGATCCATATTCATATGTCTGGGGTGAGAGACACTTTTGGGGGGCGTAGATATAGGGATTCCACGATAGTCTAAAAATGCCTTGAATTCAGCTTAAAAACGCATCTTATTAGAAAGTTCATCTAAAGTTCTCCCGTCAGAAAAAGTGGTTGTCTGGTACCTATGGGATGTAAGGGGTAGTGGTATTTACGGCACAAGAAAAATTTATAAAATAGAAAGCCGTCAGATTTACCTAACGGCTTTCAATGACTGTCTATAAAACCAGAAATATTATTTTACAAGTACCATTTTCTTGCTTGCACTATAATCATTTGATTTTAACTGGTATATATAAACCCCACTTGATAATTTTGAAGCATCAAATGTAACTGTATAAAAACCCTGCTCTTTGTTCTCATTCACAAGAGTCACCACTTCATTTCCAAGAATATCATAAATCTTCAATGAAACTAATCCAGATTTTGGAATTTGATATTTTATTAATGTTGTAGGATTGAAGGGATTAGGATAATTCTGTTGTAGTTGGAATTCCTTAATATTTTCTACAGCATCATTAATCGAAGTGACTGAATCTTTTATTGCAATTAGATTCTGAGTGCAGAATACACTTCCATCATTGTGATAACCAATATATAAGGTACCATCTGATCCAATTGCCGGGCAGGAATCATATTCAAAAATACCGGAAGTGTAGGTCCATAAGACTACTCCATTTGAATCAAGACAATAAAAATTACCACCCGGTGTACTTCCACCACCATATATTTTCCCCTCTGCATCACAAACAAGACCTATTGATACAAAATTATGAAACCAATCCCCCTCGAGTGTGGTGCTCCATTTTTTATTACCATTATGATCGAGCGAAACGATTTGCCCTTTATAAGCCTGACCGATTGAAATTGGACAGAAGAAAACAATATTACCATTTATATCCATTGAAGGAGAACTACCATCTTCAATAGCTTCAACCGGATACTGCCAGTCCATTGTACCGTTGGGTTTTATACAATACAAATAATAGTTGTAACTGCTATCTGCACCAAATACATAAATCTTATTTTGATTATCAACAAGGGGAACACCTGAATTATGATGAGGAAAGGAGCGTGTCCAAAGAATATTCCCATTTAGATCCATTGCTGCGAGGCTTCCAGTTTTTGAGACTACGCCACCTGTTGTAGCAAATATTGTATCTCCCCCAATGGAAAATGATAGTGCCGGACTAATATTCGGGAGAAATATTTTCTTTTTGATATTTCCTTCCGATGAAACAACACAGATAGTATCCTTTATTGGAACATAAATAAAACCGCTTTTATCAATGGGATATTGGGGCCAGAAATCAGCCCATATATTAAGTTTCCATTTTAACTTTCCATTTTTATCAAGAGCATACATATTCTTATTTGGGGAGAAAAAATAAACAGAGCTATCGCGGTTAAGTATTGGACCACCATCATTTGGATAAAAACCAGGGGTATCAAACGTCCATAAATCATTGCCATTTTTATCCACAGCATAAAAATGATTAACAGAATCGGTTTGAACAAAAAGATCGTCGCCCATATACAGGTTATCACTATATCCAATAACAGGTCCCCGAAAAATTCCATACGGCATATCTTTCTTCCAAGCAATATGTAAAGAGCGGGGTCCTATAAAATCTGATCTCCCAGTTCCCTGCATATCACCTCTCAGAACAGGCCAAGGTGAATTAGCCAAAGAGGGCCAATCAATTTTAACCTGTTTTTGTCCGAAAACAAAAACAGGTATGAACAATAGAAACAGTAAAATATCTTTATTCATAACAGTCATTTTTATTTTAGAAGTAGCATTTTTCTAATCGCATTAAATTTGTTTGTTTTTATTGAATAAAAATAAATTCCGCTGGACAAATTATGTGCATTAAACTCCGTCACATATTCTCCCTTATCTTTTTGTCCGAAACTAGCTTTTCAATTTCCCGCCCCATATTATCATAAACTTTTATTTCAACCCGAGTTTTTTCTGGAAGATAATACTTAATATTTGTCGAAGGATTAAATGGGTTGGGGAAACATTGTGAAAGAAAAAAATCATGAGGTTGAGCATCTGGAGTCGAAGGCTTCAATTTATATGGATAATTTCCATGAATACGAATACTCACATTATTAGAACTATCACTTTCAACATTGACTCCATTGATGGCTTTAACATAATAGGATATTGGACAACCGAGACTTTGACCTGGGGGAGGGATACTTATTGTATTATCTACATAACAATTTGAATTTGCTGAAACAGATCCAATTTTGGAAAATCCAAACTCTGGATAAAATTGCTGATAAATATCATAACCCGTTCTATACATGTCATCTGATAGAGGATCCCATTCTAAATTAGGATGGCCAATAGTTGCCGTCTGCCTTAAATTATCCGGAGGGTAAACTTCTAAGCCCAAAGTAGAATACCCCACAGCCGGAATTTGGTTCCAGATGGTTGTTGACATTGGAAAGTTAGTTCCATCTGGTTTTTTAAATATTCCACCTGTTGAAGCATCTACTTCTATTTTAAGATCGATAAAGGGATGCGTTGATAATGTAGCTGTTCGATAATCTATAATACAATAATCTTTTTGAACATCATTTATAATCAAGGTAAACTTGTATTTTCCAAGGGCAAATTGTGCGTCGACACTTCCTTTCCACATTGCACGAAATTCGATATCAACTTCTTGGCTATTATAAGCACTTATTGTGCCGCCTGGATAATCAGTAGTTATATTTTTCGTTTCTGTATCCCAACAAAAAGGACTTACCAATTCCATTCGAAGTTCAATGCCATAATGATAATAATTATTTGTAATATGAAAACTTATTTCTCCTGATGAATTAATTTCTGCATTAATAGTAGCTGAAATAGAAACAAATAACAAAATTAAAGAAACAATAAAAGTCTTGGAACAAATTGGAATAATTAGAAATGAATTAAACATTATAAACCTCCATTTTTATTGTGGATTATGTTGTGTTATATAGAAGAGATTATATTAAGTTGTTCTAATCGTGTATTCTTAAATAATGTGTATACCTAGTACTATGTAAAATTTTCAATTTCGAATTAGCTTTTGTAGACTATGAGCATTCGACCCTATTTTTATAAAATGGAAAATGAACTAAATATTTATAAAAGATTAATGGAAAACCCTTATAATCCATTAAACTTTTTTCTTCTGTTCATTTTTGTGTTCATTCTGGTAATTTATATTGTTTATCTTAAAATAATAGTTCCGCTTAAGAAAAATCATGAAAATGAAAAGAAAAAGTTAGAATTAGATAATCTACGTATTGCTTCTGCCTTTTCAGAATCAGATCCGAACCCTGTAATTCGGACAAATATTTCGGGTGATATTATCTATTTCAACAAATCAGCTGATAATATTTTCTGTATAAATAATACCGAAATTCTAAATATAAAACAGATGATTCCCGATTTAATCTATGACTTTCAAAAAGAAATTGAAAATGGATCAAAATTGCAATCGGATTTCACAATAGGTGGTAAACATTTTTCGGTCTATTTTTACGGAATTAAAACCTTAAAAATGGCTAGGCTATATTTTATAGACCGTACTGATAGTATCAAAAATGAAATGGCAATAATTGAATCTGAAAATAAGTACCGGGCACTTAATTATTATCTCCAGGACCATATAGAGGAAGAAAAAGAACGCATTGGTCTCGAGCTACATGATAGTATTGGGCAAAATTTGTACTTTATTAAAATGAAACTGAATAATTGTAATGACGCCTTTAATAATTCTCTAATTGATGTAAATAATACACTTGAATCTACAATTGTAGAACTGCATGAAATATTATTTAACCTAAAGCCCAAAGTTCTTGAAGATTTGGGAATTTATGATGCAGTGAAAATACTCTCTGATACAATAACCAAGAATTTTTCGGTTAAAGGGAATATTGAATATATAGGCAGCTTGGTACGTTTAGAAAAAAAAGCGGAGTTATATCTATTTAGAATAATTCAGGAATCATTAAGTAATATTTTAAAACATTCAAAGGCAAATGAATATAATATTCAATTTGTTTTCTCAAAAAAACTCTTAAAAGTAATAATTACTGACAATGGAATTGGATTTAATCCTGACTCAGTTTATCAATATAAAAATTATGGTCTTCTGAACATGTCTGAAAGAATAAAAGTCCTAAATGGAAGGATGAAGATTTCCTCTTCAGATAATGATGGAACGACGTTAATATTTGAATTACCATATGAGGCGAGATGATGGATATTAGAATTATAATATGTGATGATCACACACTATTTCGCAATGGCTTAGCGAGCCTGCTAAGGGATCAACCTGGAATCTACGTCATTAGCGAAGCTATCGATGGCTATGATTTAATAAAAAAATATGAAAAACTAAAACCTGATGTTATTCTGGCAGATATATCAATGCCGGAACTTTCTGGTACAGATGCTGTGAAGAAATTAAAATTAGATTATCCTGATATAAAGGTTTTATTTCTAACTATGCTTACTGGTGAGCAGCATATTTATTTCGCTTTAAAGGTAGGAGGACTTGGGCTTGTGAACAAAAGTATTGAAATAGGGGAACTCTTTGGTGAATTACTATTCCCGTTTCCGCGAATAATTGCTTGTTGCGAATAGATAATGGGAGTGAGAAAACATAGATAAAGTATAATTAGTTTTATGTACATAAACATTCCTTTCGAGATTTTTTTATTTACTCTTTTGTAATCCCTTCTTGTTTATTTCATAGAGTTCTTTTTTACCATCATACCATTGTATTTTCTCGAACATTCGATCAATATTTTCAATTGCCCCAATATTGCTACCCATATGGCCAGATTCCTCGTAATTAAATATTCCGTTCACTGTAACATATTTTGAATCAAAATAACCTATTGAGGTCGAATCGGTATTTGTTAACGGCTTTAAAACTACTGATGAGTCAAACTCTACCCACACTGCATTTTTTGCCATTTTGGGAAAGGATTGGGATGCTTGAGGCTTCTGTGTGGGATATATTGGTAATCTATAGGGCTGATTACAGGTATTAGACTTAGTTCTGAGTTAGGTGTTTGTTAGTTGGAAAGACATTTTGAAAAGCGGG
>JARLHD010000095.1 GCA_031292435.1 Ignavibacteriaceae bacterium | reverse complement strand
GACTTTAAATTATATTAAATTCCCTGCACCAGCTGTGCAATTTTCAAATGGTGTGGCAAAGTTCTTTTTGATGTACCCATTCCTGAACAAATAAGATTTTAACAGCATGAGTTTCTTTAATTGAGTTTTATAAAGGTGATAATCTTAATTTATTTCAGAAATTTAGTAATACAATGGGAGGATTTCTAAGGTTAAGTTGGAATGATGGAAAAAATGAAACCTGGGCTTTCACAGAAATTGATAATGCAATTATCCCCTGATTATCAGTTCGTTATAAACCCCGCCTATAATAAAGATAGGGGTCCGGTGATATATTTGCCCTAAGAGTCCATACAGAATTCTGACACTCAGTTTGATCTCCATTATTCATTCACCAGCTTCACCTGTCTGGTAGCAGACCATCTTATAATATTCTTCTTCTCAGAAATAACAACGATAGTAAAGTATAAAATCAGGTTCTTATATTTCCATATCCTTTCTGCCTCCTCAGGCTCAAATGCTATAGATAAATCATTGTCTTCGGTATATACAAAATTATTGATAATATAAAATTTAGGAATCAACTCATATTTTTTGTTAGCCCTTCTTTTCGGGTTATATGCACAAAGTATAGCTGCTCCTGTTAACCCTATTTCTTTTTCAGGAAAATCCCAAAAACTAGGACTTGATGGAATAGTAAAATCAATTCCTTGTCTGTGTAAAACTGCATTCGTTATTTCAATCGAACTCACTGACTGAGGGATAATTATATTCTGATTTGTAGGGCGCTCATCACTGCTGAACTTGTTATTTGCTGCCACGATTTTATTAAATGCTATTGCCTTTCCCGGTTTTATTCTTTTATAAGGTTCCACTTTGAATCGTGTCTTGAGTGACTTCTTGAAATATGACTTGTGCCAGATAGCCTTCAGTATTGGAATTGAATAAACTGCCTTCGCAAAAGATGATGTCACCCCCATCTTGCCCTGGTTCTTTAGATAACCCGACGAACGTTCTTCAGGTGGATCAGTGTCTCCCTTATAATTCAGAATTACCTTCCCCATATGCTTAATTAATAAGTTGTCTATTCTGCCGCTGAACTTTATGATTAGATCACCATCTGATTCCGCCATCTCCGTTAGTCCGCATTGTGAATAAATAGAATTTTCCCTAAACCCAAAATA
The DNA here is from genome assembly GCA_031292435.1 of Ignavibacteriaceae bacterium. Classification (GTDB taxonomy): domain Bacteria; phylum Bacteroidota; class Ignavibacteria; order Ignavibacteriales; family Ignavibacteriaceae; genus Fen-1301. The sequence continues at coordinate 5,375 of JARLHD010000095.1, read as the reverse complement.
AAAGGAATTTATATTTAATAAAAAAGAATATAACCAATTTCCCCTTCACAAATAGTCTTATATAGTCCCCGCTTTATTGTTATAACATTCATACAACAGTCGTACGCGACTCCATATTACCTTTTAGCGCACTTTACCGCACTTTAGTGCACTTTACCGCACTCAAACTCCTTGGATTTGGTATAATATCCTAAATACCCCGCATCTCCAGCACCCCCATTTCCAATAGTCTCAAAAATCAACCCGATAACAATAATATCCTGTCAGGCAATTATTAAGTTAATTTTTATGCTCCTGCTTATCAATGCGGTTTTTACTTAAGCCGTCTACAAGCTGGTAATTTTGTTTAAACTAGTAAATGATTCTTATGTAATAATTAATATTTCATTAGGTGGATGTCAAAAAAATAGTATATTTTTAACCACTATAATTTTAATAGGGATGACCTTTATAAGTTATCTTCTGATTTTACCAATTAATCAATAAGTGGAACTATGAGACTACGATTTAACCAATTGCTTGCAATTTTAATATTCATTTCTTTCGTTTGCTTCCCTCAAAAGAAATTCCTTTTTGATAACCTCCATGCTGAAACCGCAGGTAATGCCGACTGGGTTATTGATGAAGATAATCTTGTCCCAGGAAGATATCCTACTCCGGCACAATCTACCGTTACTTCCTCTACTGCCGAATCTTATTGGACTGGCGCTCTGTCCTCCTGGGGAATCGATTTGGCTAAATTAGGGCACACTGTTGAAACTCTTACAGGAAGCGCTACTTTAACTTATGGCAATGCTGGCAATCCACAGGATCTTAAAAATTATGATGTCTTTGTAATTGATGAACCCAATACTCAGTTTACTGCTACTGAAAAAACTGCATTAATAAACTTTGTTCAGAATGGAGGTGGTTTGTTTATGATATCCGATCATAACGGTTCTGATAGAAATAGTAATGGCTGGGATTCTCCTAAAATTTGGAATGATTTGTTTACTAATAATGGGGGGGTTTCAAATCCTTTCGGTATGTCAATCGATCTTGTAGATATTTCTCAAACCAGCACTAATGTTTTAACAGGCGATTATTTAACAGCAGGATCTTATGGAAATGTTACTTCCATGAAATGGAGTGATGGTGCTACTGCAACTCTTAACCCTACTGCAAATAGTTCTGTTACTGGTATCGTTTGGACAACTGGCACCGCTCATGGTAATACAGGACTTATGGTTGCTCGTGCAAAATATGGTTCCGGAAGAGTTGTCCTTGTCTGTGATAGCTCACCCGCAGATGACGGTACCGGCGGTTCTGGAAATACTCTTTATGTTGGATGGCTGGATCCTGATGTGAATGGTAGCCATGCTAACCTTCATATGAATGCATCTTTATGGCTTGCTAAAATTTTGGAACCTACTTCAAGTTCAGTATTAACTGTTGCGCCAACAGCCTTATCGGGCTTTAGTTATTATTTCGGTTCAGGACCTTCAACTTCTCAATCTTATAGTCTGAGCGGATCTGGTCTTACTGGATTCCCCGATAATATTACTGTAACAGCTCCAGCCAATTTTGAAGTTTCTTTGGACAATTCGACTTTTGCAGCAAGTAAATTAGTCAGTTTTACTTCTGCAACTCTGAGTTCAACAACAATTTATGTAAGATTAAAATCAGGTTTAACAGTAACAACTTATTCAGGAGATGTTACAAATGCCGGTGGCGGTGCTACAACTCAAAATGTAACATGCAGCGGAGTTGTTAATTCAGTACCTTCACCAACCTTATCAGTTTCTACCGGAACACTTTCCGGTTTTAGTTATATTACTGGTGCTGGTCCTTCTGCTAATCAGACCTATACTGTAACCGGTACAAATCTCTCACCTTCATCAGGCAGTATCACAACTCAGTGCTTAACTGATTATGAGGTGTCAACAAATGGATCAACTTTTTTCCCCAGTGTTTCCCTATCATATACAGGAGGGGCACTTTCAACAACAACAATTTATGTAAGATTAAAAGCGGGATTATCTATAGGCAATTATAATTCTGAAACTGTATCAAATGCCGGTGGCAGTGCTACAACTCAAAATGTAACATGCAGCGGAGTTGTTAATTCAGTACCTTCCCCTGCATTATCAGTATCGACTGGAACACTTTCCGGTTTCAGTTATACCGCAGGTTCTGGTCCTTCAGCAAATCAGACTTATACTGTAACCGGAACAAATCTCTCACCTTCATCAGGCAGTATCACTACCCAGTGCTTAACTGATTATGAAGTTTCAACAAACGGATCAACTTTCTCATCCAGCGTTTCCCTATCATATACAGGAACGGCTCTTTCAACAACAACAATTTATGTAAGATTAAAAGCCGGCTTATCCGCAGGCAATTTTAACTCTGAAACTGTATCAAACGCCGGTGGCGGTGCTACATCTCAAAATGTCTCCTGTAGCGGAATTGTAAATGTTGTTAGTACAGCACTATTCACTGATGACATGAATTATACTGTGGGAACTCTTCTATCTGCAAACGGATGGACTGCACATAGCGGGGCAGGAACCAATCCTCCTACTATTACAGCTCCTGGATTAACCTACAGTAATTATGCAGGTTCTGGCGTTGGAAATGCAGTTACATTATCAGGAAACGGCGAAGATGATAATCATTCTTTTACAAGCATTTCCTCCGGGTCCATTTATGCCTCTGCTATGATAAATGTAACTTCAGCAAATGCAACAGGTGATTATTTCTTCCATTTTGGTTCAGGCTCTACTACTACATATAATGCAAGAGTTTATGTAAAAAGTACTACCGGAGGATTTGTTTTTGGCGTATGCAAATCAGCTACAACTGCCAATATTCAGTGGTCTTCTAAAGTGTTGGCAACAGGTACTAACAATTTTATTGTACTTAAATATACTTTTGTTACCGGCTCTACAACTAATGATAAAGCAGAACTTTTTATCAACCCGGCTGTCGGTGGAAGCGAACCTGCATCAGATTTATCAGCAGTAATAACTGATGCGGATTTCACATCTATCGATAGACTTTGTTTCCGGCAAGGTTCTTCAACTCCGGTTGTAACAATTGACGGAATCAGGATTGACCAATCCTGGGCTGGCGTTACACCAGCTGCTGTTACTTCTAAAACCTTAACTCTTACAGCGTTGGTTGAAGCAATGTATGTTTCTGGTGGATCAGCAATGACTACGACTCCCTCAGTTACTGTTGAGCTTCATGATGCTTCTACCTTTGCTGTTGTTGAATCTAAAACAGCTACCTTAAGTACATCAGGAGTTGGAACATTCAATTTTACAACAGCTGTAAACGGTACACTATATTATTTAGTAGTTAAATCTGTTAATACATTAGAAACTTGGAGTGCATCAGCAGTTGGTTTCACAGGTGGTGCATTAAGCTATGATTTCACAACAGGTACTGATAAAGCCTATACAGATGGCAGCAATCCTTCATTAGCAACTCATGGCAGCAAGTATTGCATCTATAGTGGTGATGTAAATCAAGATGGTCAGGTAACCAGTGATGATTTCACAGGTGTAGATAATGATAATACAAATTTTGATTATCATGTTGCTAATGATGTAAACGGAGATGGTCAGGTTACCAGTGATGACTTCACATTTATTGATAATAACAATACCAACTTTGTAGCCAGACAAGTTCCTCCCGGAGCTCCTGGTGTTGCAAAACGCGTTGTTAGAGATAATAACTCCGCTCAGAAAAACTCAGTTGTAAAATAGAACTAAATAATTTTATGAAATCTCAAACAGTGCTTGATGTTATAATAACTAATATTACAGCATCACCACTTTTTGTTTAGATGTCAGAAAATCTTTATGTACTCAATATAAAATTGGACATTCTCTCACTGTCAGAGGACAAAAGAGTAGTTCTCTTCATATCCATGCCTATCGTTAATCAGGGTAGTACAATCCATATACCATTACCAATTCTGCCCATATTCCGCATATTTTTAATGCATAAACAAATCTCCCTCATACATCACCCGGCAGTTCTGAATTCATGGATGTTATCTCTCAGCACATTCTACTAATTTCTCTTCCGTTAAATACAAGTACTTTTATGAGTTATTAATAGGAACAATTGAAAGGCCGTTAATTATGTTAAGAGAGGATTCAAAATTATTGGTTAAAGATTTAACTGGGTTTCATAAAAATGGGAAAAAAGAAAATATTGAGCTTGCAGAATATCGCCTGGCAGAATTAAGTGCGGTTATTGAATCAATTCCTGATGCAATAATTATTGGTGACCATAATGGAATTATTCATTGCAATTCAAAAGCATTCCAATTGCTCGGACTTGATTCAATTGAAGATTTATCAGGAAATTATGAGGAACTTGCAAAAAGGATTAACCTTCGCTCCTCCGTCAATGATTCCCCGTTAAAGTCACATGAATTCCCCATGGTCCGTGCCCTTAATAATGAAAAATTTGAAGTGGATGTTCTCATTACCAATGTTAAGACAGGTAATGATATTGTTATTCGTATCGCAGGTGCCCCTGTTGTTCTGAATGGTAAAGTCATTGCTGGTGTTGTTATTGAATCGGATATCTCTGAAAGAATAAAATCCGATGAAAATTTAAGAGCTACCCTAATTGAAATCGAAACTTCCCACAAAGAACTTAATAAGTCATCGCTTCAGTTAAAAAATTATACCTTAAAACTTGAGAACCTCAATGAAACTAAAGATAAATTATTCTCTATTATCGCCCATGATCTACGTAGCCCATTTCAGGCATTAACTAGTGTTACCAATATTCTGATTGATGAGATGGAATCATTAAATAAAGATGAAATTCTTCTTATCGCCCAGGAATTAAGAAAAACTGTAAAAACTCAATTCGAGGTAGTGGATAATTTACTCTCCTGGGTTCAGATCCAAAGAGGAAGAATGCAGTTCTATCCGCGTAGAATATTTCTATATGATAAAGTTAAATTAGTCATGGAGCAGTTACTTATTCATTCAAAAAAGAAAAACATTGAAATTATAAATTCTGTTCCGGAGGATCTGGTAGCAGTGGGGGATATGGATATGCTTCAATCTGTCTTTCATAATATCTTATTTAATGGAATTAAATATTGCAATATCGGGGGCCAAATTAAAATAGATGCCGCTTTATCCGGCAGGGAGATCATTACCTCAATTCAAGATAATGGTATCGGTATGGATAATGAAATTAAGGATTTATTGTTTTCTATAGATAATAATGTCGTTAGACATGGTACTATGTCGGAAAAAGGAACTGGACTCGGTTTGAACTTATGCCGGGAAATGATCAACAAACAGGGAGGTAGAATTTGGGTGGAATCGGAAGTTGGCAAAGGATCAACATTTTATTTC
>JARLHD010000094.1 GCA_031292435.1 Ignavibacteriaceae bacterium | reverse complement strand
GTTTCATACAATTTTTCACCATGCCGGGTGCCAATCAATTTGATTTCACTTTTTGCATTATATAAATCGATAAGAGCTTTGGCTAAGACCTCAATAGTAGCGGCAGGAGCTTTCTGGACAAATATATCACCATTCCTTCCATGCTCGAATGCAAACAGTACCAAAGTAACAGAATTCTTAAGAGTCATCATAAAGCGGGTCATATTGGGATCGGTAATAGTAATTGGTTTCCCTTTTTTAATCTGTTCAACGAATAGAGGGATTACCGAACCTCTTGAAGCCATGACATTACCATACCTTGTTGCACAGAAAGTAGTGCCGCTGCCATTAAGATTACGGCTTTTGGCAACCATAACTTTTTCACTTAGAGCTTTGGACATCCCCATAGCATTGATAGGATATACAGCTTTATCCGTACTTAAAACGATAACATTTTTAACTCCATATGCCAGAGCACTATCAAGCACATTTTCACAACCCAATACATTTGTGCGAACAGCTTCCATAGGGAAAAATTCGCATGAAGGAACCTGCTTGAGAGCGGCAGCCTGAAAGACATAATCCACACCGGGCATAACGGCGTCAAGGCTCCGTTTATCTCGAGTATCCCCGATATAATATTTTATTTTTTCATTGTTGTACAGAAGGCGCATGTCATCCTGCTTTTTCTCATCACGGGAAAAAATCCTGATTTCCTTGATCTTTGTATCGAGGAAATGATCAAGAACTGCGTTTCCGAAGGAACCAGTCCCGCCAGTAATTAATAATGTTTTATTTGTAAACATAATTGAAGCAATGATTATTTATTAAATTAATATGCAATTAGAAGATCAGACATTGACAAGGGAAATATTTTATTACGAAAAAAGCAACAGAATAATTTAAGCTAATAAGTTACTGAATAAAATATATTATAATTTAGTAAAGACAAATCAGAAATTTGACAGGACTTCTAAAAATTCATCAGCAATCCTATTATATTCTAATTTTTCCCTGATTTTATATGCATTCTCAGAAAGTTTTTTTTGAAGATCATCATCTTTAATTAAGTTATTCAAGGATCCAGTCAAAGCTTCGATATTTGCGGGTTCTACTAATATTCCATTTTCCCCATTGACGATTATATCCCTGGGACCAGCTATACAATCAGAACTTATGCACGCCAAAGGAACAGACATCGCTTCAATGAGTGCATTTGGAAATCCTTCAGATAAAGATGGCAGTACGAATATTTTAGATTCAGATAATAAAGATGCAAAATCCTTCATATGCCCATGAAAAATTACTTTGTTTGTAAGTCCTAAGTTTTTTGTTAAATCCTCAAGTTCTGGTCTTACAGGTCCATCGCCTATGATGTGCAATTTCCAATCCTGATTGTCAATTTTAGCAAAGGCGCGGATAAGGAATTTGTGCCCTTTTTCTTTCGATAACCTGCCTAGTGTTACAATATGGTTTTTTTTTGGTTGTACAACATAATCCATTAAATTCAACGGGTTAGGGATAACAACCACGTTTTTCGAATTCGTTCTTTTACGGATAGTAGATGCAGCATAATTTGTTTGAGCTAAAACCCCGGCTGCCCGCCGGTAGAGGATTTTTTTTGAAGTATCCAACACAAACCCAAATTTAATAGCCGGACTCATTCCATCTCGAACAAATACAGGATAATTTAGTCCCATAGTTGCCAGTAATACGAATGGGTTAAACCATTCACCAAAACTAAATATCACTTCAGGGTCTAGTGATTTCAATGTTTTTCTGACATATGGAATTAACCTGAATGAATAAAGATACTTATTAAATTTACTACGATCGAGATCAGGTTCAAATATTTTGATACGTTCATCTATTGAGTAAAAGTGATCAAATTTAAATAACAACAGAATACTAACTTTAATTCCCATCCGGCAATAATAGTTTGCCAATCCTGACATGTCCCTTTCGGTGCCCCCCCCCATCAAACCCGCAGCAACGAAACAAATTGATTTAATTTTTTTCACTTTTTTATAGTTTAATTATAATCCGTTACAAAAGGAAGTAATTATTTCGGTCATGAAAGAAAGAGCATTTATACAGATAAAATTCAAGTTTTTGTTGATTCAATTAATTCGCCCAATTGAGTAGAAGTCATAAATTCTGTTTCAGGCCACCTTTTAAGAATTTCAGAAATAAGTGTTTTAAATTTCGGTAGATTACGGTCTCTATTAGCCGGGTCAACAAATCCAATGAAATTTAAACGGTGTGTACTTATAGATGCGGGTTTGTGCCAGGTGAAAGCATTTTCAATACCTTTAATACAATAATTTATCCAATCAAAATTTTCTTTTTGGCTCGGTTCAAAAAAACAATTTCTAATAAAATAAAATTGCTGAAATTTATTTTTTTGTCCTAAATAATGATAATGTTTTTTGTAATTTATTTTATTGGAAAGATGAGCGGGTTCTGCCTGAATAAAATTACTTTTCAGATATCTTATACCAGCGTCATAAAGAATGGGCTCCATTGATCTGCTCCAGGTATAACAAGGTGCCGTAAAAGATACTGACCTGAAGCCATATATTTGTTCAAATAGATCCAGCCCTTCGCCGACTATTTTTTTATGTTTATTCATTTCTTCACCGGTGTTAAAATCAAGAGACGCCATATAACTGCCTCTTGAATCTTCGGCTTCCCGGAAATTTATACCAAATAATTCATGAGCAAAAGCAAGATGGGTATTTACAGAATTTTCCTGCAGAGCTTTCATCCATCTATTGACATTCAGATGTTCTCTACCATGAAACTGAGGATAGATAAGTTTATTTGATATCCCCTCCTGCCATAATTTAAATGAATTTAAATGCTTTGGATATTTCTTTAAAGTCTCTGTAAACAATTCAAAATGATATTCCTGAAAATTTGATTCTTTAATTTTATTGAAATCAGGATTTGCAACAACACAGTTGGCAGTAATAACAGGGGAATTTCCGTTTTTATCTTTAAATGCAGATAATACATCAAAAAGCGAATTCAAATCCTCTTCGCTTGAGAATGAATCATATTTATTATATGGATCATTATCTACCCTTATGCCTGATTTTATTAATAGTTCATAAACTGCTTTTGAGGGCATGCGAATACTTCCCCAATCATCAGACTCAAAAACAACTATTTTCCGGTCAGTGCGCCAACCCAGAACATTCTGAATATTGTTAATAATATTTAATTTGAATTCAGGAGATAAAAGCATTTTTTGTAATAAATTGGGAAGAGGCCACGTGTAATAAATTTTTACAGGTTTATGGGTTTCAGTAACAAATGAAGAATAATTTTGAGCTTATATTGAAGATTGAGTACAGCTTCGCATGGTGAGTCACAGTTTGAATAATATTATTAAAGAAATAATATTTAGCTCACTACTTTAATTTAAAAGCGATATTTAGGACAATTAATATTTTATAAATTTCCCTGAAAAGGGATACAGAATCATAGTCGATTTTCTATACAAGAGGGTGAATGAGGATCTTATTTGTTTGCAGTTATATGGTTCCCTAATCACTCGGTTTAGTCTTGTAAAAAATGTCATCAATAATTAAATATTACTAGAAAATAATAAATTTCAACATTAAAAATAACTAACAAAGAGGCTAATAAATCAGGTAAAAAAACAGTACCGGAGATATTATATTTAATTAATTAAGTAATAAATTTAATAAAGATTGACTTACAATACCAATAAAAATATTACTATTTTTGCCCCTTTTTAAGCTTTTTTAGACTAGAACCGATATACCTGAAATTGAGGAAATGTTAAATTATAAATTCCTGAACAAGAAGGATACAAGCCAGTGAATCGGTAGGAAGTGTTCATTACATTTCGGATACTACTGAACCTGAGATAAATATTTAACTTTACTAAATTTATTGACTATCAGTGTATAAAAAGGAACAAAACCTATAGAACAAAAAATATAAATAAAGGGCATTATTGGTATTCGAAACCGAGATTCACCTATAACACCGGTAATCGCATCGAAATAGAAAATTATTATTAGGAACAATAAAGTGATTAATTGTTTCTTCTTTACCGAAGATATAACCCCTATAATAGTGAAGAAATATATAACAGCAAAATAAATTAGAAAACCTGTCGATTTATATCTTGTGATACCTGGTTTTGTTTTAATATCCGAAAACCTATTTACATCGTAAAACAAATTTATCATACCTTTTAAATAACTTTTGCCATAAAGAAAAATATTATTTTTAATATATTTTATTGCCATTTGCGAATAAATCTGAGAGTTTTTAAAAGAATGGAGATCTGATGTATCGGCTCCTAATGCAGATGCCTTTTGCTTAAAATAAGCTTGTGCTTCCTTCATAGGACGACCAGTTTTAATAGTATCGGTAATAGCAACATTGTAAAATAGCAAGTTGCTTCCTGTTATTGAAGTAAGCTGGACCTCATTATATAATACATAATTTCTATATAGCCAAGGTGAAATGGTAAGCAAGAAAAAAACTACATAAATGAAAGAATTCACTGTACACATTTTAAATCTTATTTTTGAAGATCCGGCTTTATTAAATATTAAATAATAGCCGACGATAAATATTACTGCTGCAACAGGGAATAAAAATGTAATTGGTCTGGTCAATGTAGCTAATCCCAAGAGACATCCACCTATTGCCAAGTATTTAATAGTCTTTTTTCTCTTTATTAGTCCAACACATAAAAAATAAATAGATGATATAAAAATAAAAGTAAACAATGTTTCTGTCACTAAACTTACCGTAAATTCTGATTGATGGTTATCTAAGGCTAACAGAAGCACAGATATAAGTGCAATTTCTTTAGTAAAAAATTCTAACGCAATTTTATAAGTTAACAATAATGTTAATAGGTTAATGATAATTTGAACAAATAAAGCGAACCAAATTGTTTTCCCAGAGATAAGATAACAGACAGCTAAAAATATTGGATAAACCGGAGTTCGGATGCTACCACAATTATTAAATGAGTGGTCAAATAATAGTCCCAATGCCATATTATGATAACCACCAGCATCATAAGCTAACACAGATTTGTTGATTACATCATTGTTCCAGGGTTGTAAGGATACGAAATAAATCATTCTAATAATAAATGCTAAAAGAAGGATTACCAAAAGTCCATTGTCGGTTAAAAACTGATAGGCTTTATTTTTCTTCATGGTAATCTTCTTCCATATTGATAACCCAGATATTATCTTTTGATTTTTCTCCTGAAATTATATTATTCACAGCTGTTATTGCGGTAAGCATAGAATGATCCTGGTTGTTGTATTTATGCATGCCATTCCTTCCGATTAAAAACAGATTCTCAATTTTATCAGTAAAATCCCTAATTACGTTAAACTGAGAATAGGTTCCGAAATAAGCAGGATAAGTTTTAGGCATTCGAATAATCGTACTATCTATAACCTCATTTTTGTCAATAATATCAATACTATCCAATTCAGCTATTGCAAATTGAATAAATTCATTATCAGTCATTTTCCATAATTCGTCGTTTTCGTTGCAGAAATATTCAAGTCCAATCCATACCTTTTCGATATCAGTGACCATATACGGTGACCAATTATTAAATATCTGCAATCTTCCAACCTTTACATCCCGTTCCTGGATATAAATCCAATTATCCGGAACTAACCCATTCAGAGTGGAAATTTTTGTTTCATTTTTTATTTTAAGCTTGTTAAGAAGTAAGCCGACAGTTATAAAATCGCGATATTGCAACCCATCACTTACTGCTTTTACATTAGCAGGTACATTATCTTCTATTGCGTTAATAAGGTCTTTTACCGGCATTGTTGAAAAGAAGTAATCACCATTTATTACAGATTTTAAGTTTGTAGTATGATTTAAATAGCTCAATTCATTGATCTTATTGGCAGTGCTCTTTATCTGTACAACTTCTGAGTTTTTAATAATAATTCCCCCTTTCCCTTCAACAATTTTTGCAACCGTTTCCCACATTTGTCCAGGACCCAGTTTAGGATACATAAACTGTTCAATCAGACTTGTGTCTGTATTCTTCTGTTCAATTGAACTCTCCTTTTTGAAGATAGATTTTATTGCATGGAGCAACGCTCTTTTGATCGATAATTCTTTAATCCTTTGTGCTCCCCAATCAGCTGCAATTTCAGTACACGGGACACCCCATACTTTTTCAGTATAGTCCTTAAAAAATGTTCTATAAAGTTCTTTTCCGAATCTACTAATAAAAAAATCTTCAAGTGATTTTACATTTTTTACGGGAAATACCTGAATCCAAAGATAAGTCCAGGCAATTTTAATTATCCTGATAATTCCTAAATTAGAAAGCGTTTTTGCATTAAGAGTTATTGGATAATCAAAGAATTTCCTAAGGAAAAAAATGCGTGACAACCTTGTTCTTATAAGCATAACCCTATCGGTTTTTTCAGGATCAGGACCAGTAGGCGCAAGCAGAACCTGCGTCTTTTTTTGCTGAAAAGAAATATCTTTAAGAATATCATCTTTAGAAGGAGAACCTTGAATAGGCAGGATCTCCTGCCACCACTTCATTACAATTTCAGATTTTGAAAAGAATCTATGTCCACCAATATCCATACGATTTCCATTATGAACAACCGTCTTCGATATACCGCCAATATCATTAGTTCGTTCAATGATAATAGGTTTAATATCAGTTTTAGTAATAAGTTCGTAGGCAGCTGTTAGCCCAGCAGGACCAGCTCCGATTATTATTGCAGTTTTACTCATAGTTCAGATTTTTCTTGTTAAATAGCATCATTTTACGTGCAAAGAAATTCCAAAAATAAACAATAAAAGTTGTTATTATCTTTGAAATAAGATAATAAATTGCCAAAAAGTCTGTTAATATCCATAGGAAAAGTTCATTTAAGCCCAAACCTATAAGCCCGATTGCCGAAAAAAACAGAAATTCCAACCAGCGATTTCCAATTGTACGGCTATTGAAAACCCATTTCAAACTCAAAAAATAATTCACCATGAGACCCAAAATGAATGCTAGTCCTGCGGAAACTAAATAATAAAGATGACAATATTCAGTCAGAATGAACAAAGTTCCAAAATCAATTAGAAAAGCAAAACCACCTACAAATGAGTATCTGAATAATTGTAATAATGTATTGTCGGTTTTTCCCTTAAAAACAGATATTATTTTTGCCATATAAAATTTATTTCCCCCATATCAATTATATTTTTTTCTTAGTTTGTAAAAGCATGGGCAAATATATAATTATTTCCTATCAAAACAATTCTGAAATTATTTCTTATGATTTGTGGAATTTATTAGTCGATTTAGCGATAAGATTAAAAAATGAATTATTTAATATCAGACCTAAGACCTAATTTGGAAGTAATAAATTTACTGATCCCCATAACTGCCAGGATAATAAGCATGGGTTCGGCGGGAAGAGTGAAGCGGGTATTGGAGAAAAATATTGTATGAATTAGCGTGATAGATATTGCCGGTAGTATAAGCAGCAGGGGTATCCTCTTTGAGTCTGATTTTATATAACCATAAATTGCCAGGATCAGGAGCGGAAACCTGAGTGCAATATATACCTTATAAATTATCCCAGTCCGAAATCCATCAGCAGTTGAAGGAAGGAATCCCCATAAATTCCAGATTGAATGAATCCTATCAGTTAAGAAGTGTACTGGTGAAGAGATCATATAACTAAAGTAAGACTCTATTCCGTGAATTTTTGTGTAGGATAATTTATACGGCTGATGTATTGTAATATAAAGGTTATGGGTGAAATTTCTGCCTAATGTAAAATTACCTGAAACCAAATATCCATAGAGCATTAGCAGCAAGGGTATTATTAAAAAGGATGTCAGCCAAATTAAGCCTTCCCTCCTTCTGTGATTGTAATACAAGTATATGAAGAATAAAAAAGGAACAAATATCAAAGTTGTTCTAATTATTATTGCGAACCCCAAAGCAAGACCGGAGTAAATTAATTTTTCTTTTTGGTACAGGTAAACCGCAAGCGCAAGGAAGAAAGTAACCGGAACCTCGGTTAATATGAAATGCACATAGTTAACCTGTGTAGGATAAAATACAAGGACTGCCGAAGAGAACAATCCAATATAAATATTGCCGGAAAGTTTTTCAGCAATTAAATAAACAAATATTATTGTGAAGAGTGAAAGTATTATGTTTAACCATAACAGCCCATGCAAAAGGGGAAAAAGCATAGAAACGATCAGAATAATAAGGGGATATCCGTTAGGGAAATAATTATTGTATCCGCCATTTTTAAGGGTTTGGGCTTGCTGTATATAATTTTGGGAATCGATAGTATAATGCGGCATTCCTGTATATGTTGCACCTATTATTCGGATAAAAAAGGCAATTATTAGCAAAAACAGAAGAGTAATGTTTTTTATATAATATTCAGAGGATCTGGGGTACGAAATCAATACTAAACATCTAATTGTTAATTAATAAAGAAATATATGAAATTAATTCTTACTATTTGTCCATTTTGATACACTTTCCCGAATTCAAATCATTAAAACCAGCAGATTTGAATCTGCAGGTATTTGGAGTCGGAGCTATTGGTGCACTGAGTCGCTATAGAGTCGTTCATCTTATACTCATCTTTCGTTCAGGTCTCATGTAAAAGTTCCGGGAAATAATTAAAAAAACCCTATGCAATAGTTAGGCAGGTTTTTGTAAAAAGTACGAAAAATATATTTTATTTATTTTTCTCTTTTTTCCTGATTTGGCACCTACATACAGTAGAGGGTTTTAAATTAATTTCAAAAAGGCTTCATGTAGTTAGGTAACGATTTGGCATTCCAACGAAAAAATAAATAAAATAAAGTTTTCGTTGGAAGCGGGTTTTGTTACCTAACTATAGTAGAGGATTAATTAATTTATTGAGAAAGTGAATAATCACAATTATTTTATGCTGTTTTGAAACTGACAATGGAATTAGTAATTTTCATTTATTAAACATTGGGATTTTAATGAAGCCGGTTTATGCTCTTATAGATGCAAATAGTATTACAAGGAAAATATTGCTTGATATGGCATACCTGGCTGTACATAACCAGATTAGATTTTTCAAATATCTGTATGAGGACGGGCTTTATTTCAATTATTCGGGCGATAAGAAAAGTCCGGATAAGGTAGAGAAATATTTCCTTACCAGGGATAAAGCAAAGAAGGAAGACAGTAATTATCTTTATTTTGATTTGCCCGGCGGTTGCAGAATTATTTGATAAAAATTATATGTTATTTCCCCTTGTCTTTCTTTTGTAATATTCTTAAATAAGTGCCTGAGATTTAGGAGATTTATGAAGTATAAACTTGCCCTGACATTTTTCTTCCTTTTACTATTAAATAATTCCATATTCAGCCAGAATACATATGATTTTCTAAGACTGGATATGAGTGCAAGAGCCGCAGCTTTAGGGGGGACGTTTGTAAGCAATACGGATGACCCAAATGTTCTTTTCTATAATCCAGCGGGACTTAAGATGTTAGATGGTTCGCCTATTTCCTTTTCCTTTCTTAAATACCTTCTTGACATAAATTTAGCCAGCATTACCTATTCCACTGAATTTGAAAATATAGGAAGGTTTGCTGCAGGTATTAAATATGTTAATTATGGCAAGTTTACTGCCGCTGATGAATTCGGCAATGTTACGGGAGAATATGGTGCCGGAGAAGCAGCATTTATTGTCGGGTATTCAAATATTATTGATAAGAATTTTTACTATGGAATTAGTGCAAAATTCATTTATTCGAGTTTGGCAGACAGGTCTTCTTCCGCGATGGCTGTTGACTTAGGGTTGAATTATAATATACCGGACCAGGATTTCAGCGCCGGATTTGCGATATTAAATGCGGGCGGTCAATTATCAACATATTACAGCACTAAGGAAAGCTTACCTTTAGATGTTACAATTGGTGCATCTAAAAAATTAGCTCACCTGCCACTAAATTTGTCTTTGGATTTCCATAGACTTAATGACACCCAGAGTGATTTTGTTTCTCATCTTAAAGCTTTTAGTATTGGAGCTGAGTTTACACTAAGCAAGGTTTTGCGTCTCCGGTTAGGATATGACAACCTGAGGAGACAGGAGTTAACAATTGGTACTACGGCAGGATTAGCAGGATTTAATGCAGGTCTTGGAGCTGTAATTAAGGGTTATAGTTTTGATTATGGTTATTCCTCATTAGGTGAAATTGGTGCGTGGCATAGGGTAAGTATTGCAACAACTTTATAGTCCGTTCACTTTACCTCTAAAAATGTATTATACAAATCCCGGTTAAGGCCGGGATTTTTTATTCCTTGTAGGGTTTATCGAGGTATTGTTTAGCCAAAGAGTGTGAATTACCGTATTCCTTCATATCCAGCAGCTTGTTATAACAATCTTTTGCCTTGTCCCTATTTCCCTGAATATCATAGATCATCCCGATATAGAGAACAGAGTTGATGAGGAAACCGGATTCATCCTTCTGATCGATCCGGCGGGATATTTCGGCGCATCTTTCAAAATATGTTTTAGCTGAATCAAGTTTCTTTTCATTCCTGTCTTCAACACCGATATAATAGCAAGCTTCCCTGATTACTTTTTTATTATTATACCCGAAATAATTTTTATCGGCTTTAATAAGTACATCCCGGAAAACTGCAGAGCAGGCAGGATAGTCACCTTTTCTTGCTTCAATCCTTCCCATCCATCTTTCAAAAACGGGGTTATCGGGAAAGTCATCAGACAACAACTTTGCGAATTCACCGGCTTTATAGGCATCATTCTCGTAAGTGAAATAGAGGGTCATCAGGAAATAGCGCGCTTCATATTTTGCATATTTGCCATGCATAGCGGTATTGGTAAGTTGTTCAATGCCTTTCTGCTTATCCCCTTTGGGGAAAAAGATCATGAGAGGTTTAATCAGTGGAAATTCATTCGGAATAACAGAGGCATAATAATTATAAATACCAAAGCCAAGCTGAACATCAAGATTATTGGGATCAAGTTTTGAAGCCCTTTCCACTATAGGCAGGGCTTCCCTGCCATCGTCTGCAGCTTTTATCCAGCTTTCGCGGAAAGCGTGTAACCTTCCGCGGAATCCAATTGCGCCACCTTTGAAGAAGAGGGCATCCACATCCTGAGGATTTTTTTTAAGCAGGTCATCGCACTGGTAAATTACATCTTCAAGTTTCTGAAAGAACATGTCATCGTAAGATTCAACATCGGGATCGACAAGGATTTTCCACCAATCGATCATTGCAAGAAAGAATCTTCCTGCGGGATGATCGGGGTAATCTGCAATTATTCTGCGGAAAGTTTCCTCTGCCCGGGTAAACTGCATATCATAAATTTGTTTTATCCCCTGTGCTGCAGTTGAATCAAACTTTGTCCCCCGGGGATAGGTATTCATCCACGCAAAAAGTAAGAGAACGGCTAATAAATATTTCTTCACCTATACTCCGGACTATTCGCCGAGAATCTTATCGAGCAAATAATTCTTAATGTTATCAGTTGAAATTCTTTCCTGAACCATTGTATCCCTATCCCTGATTGTAACAGTCTGATCTTCAAGGGTTTGAGTATCAACCGTGATACAGTATGGTGTTCCAGCTTCATCCTGCCTGCGGTACCTTCTGCCAACGGCTCCTTTATCATCATAAAATACTTTCAAATACCTTCTGAGATCTTTTTCAATATTCCTTGATATCTCAGGCATACCATCTTTATTTACAAGCGGGAAGATTGCAGCTTTTACAGGAGCCAGTTTAGGATGAAATTTTAATATAGCGCGCGTTTCACCATTTACTTCTTCTTCAGCATAAGCATCTACAAGGAATGCCATAAACGAACGGCTTGCGCCTGCTGATGTTTCGATAATGAATGGGATAAATTTCTCTTTGGATTCCTCATCAAAATACTTGAGGGATTTACCTGAGAATTCCTCATGGCGTGAGAGATCGAAGTTAGTCCTGTTATGGATGCCTTCAATTTCCCCCCAGCCGAATGGGAAGAGATACTCAACATCAGTAGCTTCTTTGGCATAGTGGGCAAGCTTATTCTTGGGATGATCATGGAACCTTAATTTATCTTTTGTCATGCCGAGATTATAAAACCAATTTATTCTTTCTTCTTTCCAATAGTTATACCACTTAGTATCTTCAGCCGGTTTTACGAAGAACTGCATTTCCATCTGTTCAAATTCACGGGTCCTGAAGAGAAAGTTTTTAGTATTTATTTCATTTCTGAAAGCTTTTCCAATCTGGGCAATCCCGAAGGGAAGTTTCTGACGAGAAGATCCCTGGACATTAAGGAAGTTAACAAATATTCCCTGTGCAGTTTCGGGGCGCAGATATACAACTGCGTTAGTATCTTCAACAGAACCAATAAATGTTTTAAACATGAGATTAAACTGGCGTGCGGAAGTAAAGGTTCCTTTGTTACCGCACTGGGGACAGTTAAGTTCAGAGAGGAGTTCGCCGTTCAGATCGGAATCATCGAGAAGTTCATTAAATAGATCACTTGTTTCATCGCCTCCCTCTTTGAGCTCAGATTTTACTTTATCTACTATTATTTCATATTTACTTTTCAGGGGAGCATTGTCAGCTAATTTTTCCTTAAGAGCATCAAGGGCTTTTTTCTTTTTCTTTTCATTCAGGGAATCAGCAAGCACGTCCACCCTAAAACGGGCTTTGCACTGACGGCAGTCAATCATAGGGTCAGTAAAATTCTCAACATGCCCGGAAGCTTCCCAGACTTTAGGGTGCATAAGGATGGAGGCATCCAGACCTTCAATATTCTCCCTATAGGTCATAAATTTCCACCATTCTTCTTTAATATTTTTAAGGAGTTCAACTCCGAGGGAGCCATAATCCCAGCAACCGTTCAATCCTCCATAAATTTCGCTTGATTGGAAGACAAATCCTCTTCTTTTAGACAAAGAAACTATTTTTTCAATCAGATCATTCTGATTATTTTTTTGCTTTTCGATGATACTTTCTCCAAATTGTAATATTAACAAGCGCTAAATATAGAGAAAATAGTCCTTTTTAGATAGAGATTAGAATTGTTAAGAACTATTCAATTAAGTAAATTTGCCTATCATGAAAATTGAGAACAATTGAAATTAGCTGATTATAACAAAATCTTAATTATAAGGTTAAGTTCATTGGGGGATATATTGTTGACTACCCCAATGATAAGATCAATACAGAGGCAATTTCCGGATAAAAAGATACATTTTCTTTTAAGATCGGAATATGAACCTGTTTTAATAAACAATCATTTCCTTGAAAAGATATTCCTTTTTACACGAGTTGATGATGAGAATAAGAAACTGATAAAGGAGCTTAGAAAGGAGAAATACGACCTGGTTATAGATCTGCAAAATAATATAAGGTCGGCTCTGGTTTGCAGTAAACTGAGGGTGAAGACCGTTAAGTTTGATAAGAGGGACACAGCAAAACTTCTACTTGTGAAATTCAAAATGAACCTTTTGAAGAATGCTCCACAGATGCCGGTAAGATATACTCAATTATTTGATGACCTTAAGCTGGATGATGAAGGGCTGGAGCTTATTACATTAAACGCTCCTTCAAATCTTTTTAACCCGGATAAAAAGTATATCGGGTTTGCCCCCGGTTCATTGCATTTTACTAAAATGTGGCCCAAGGAATATTATATTCAGTTAGGGCAGATGCTAAATGAGGACGGATATACCATAGCACTGTTCGGGGGGAAAGATGACCGGCTTGTGTGTGCGGAGATTGCAGCTAAGGTAGATTCCATAGATCTTTCAAATAAGAATGATCTACTGCAGACAAGTGCTGATATGAAAAAATGCATTGGTATGGTTTGCAATGATTCAGGAATGATGCATACAGCGTGCGCTGCGGATGTAAAAGTGCTTGCAATATTCGGATCTACTGTAAAGGAATTCGGATTCACTCCTTATACCGGAAAGGAATCAGGTTTGCTTAATAAAAGTATAGTTGTAGAAAACAAAACATTATCCTGCAGACCCTGCACACATATAGGCAGGGATAAATGTCCAAAGACGCATTTTAAGTGCATGCTCGAGTTAACCCCTCAACTTGTTTACAATAATATAAAACTTCTCTTTATTTCCTGATGAAAAAATTCTGGTTTTTATTCTATAATTTATTAGTCGTCCCTGTATTGTATATTGGAGTTAAAATTGTCGGACTATATAATCCGAAAGTAAAGCGGGGCATTAAGGGAAGGGGGCGAATATTTGAGGAACTGGTTGTAAATGCAGCGGCTATTCAGAAGTCCAACAAGCTGGTATGGTTTCACTCATCCTCATTAGGTGAGTTTGAACAGGCAAAACCTATAATCGAAGAACTTAAGAAGAATAAGGATATAAATATCCTTGTTACTTTTTTCTCACCCAGCGGATATGATAACTCCAGGAAATACCCATTTGCCGACCTTGTATCGTATTTACCTTTTGATACAAAAGCCAATGCGGCAAAATTTATACAAATAGTAAAACCAAACCTCTCAATTTTAATGCGTTACGATTTATGGCCAAACCATATTTGGGCTATGAAAAGTTTTAATATTCCAACCTTCCTGGTAGATGCAACCATGAAAAATAACTCCAGGAGGAAGATATCGTTCATTAAAAATTTCCATAAATATTTATTCAGAGATGTTTCAAAGATATTAACTGTTTCAGAATCGGACGCAGTTGAATTTAGGGATTTCGGATGTGAAAATGGACAGGTAAAGGCTGTGGGAGATACTCGTTTTGACAGAGTATACCAAAGGAGCCTTACTGCACGTTCCCGTAATCTGCTTAAGGCGGATCTTTTCAATGGTAAAAAAATATTAGTTGCCGGAAGCACCTGGGAAGCTGACGAGGAAGTAATACTGCCTGCATTCACAAGGCTTGCAAAATATGATAATGATGCTATATTGATAATCGCCCCGCATGAACCAACAGTTATAAACCTGGAAAGGATCGAAAATGAGTTTACGGGTGAACTTGATACTATCCGGTTTTCATCAATGAATAATTATAAAGGAGAGAGGGTAATTATAATTGATTCAATAGGGATTCTTTTAACACTTTACACTTATGCAGATGCAGCTTTTGTGGGAGGAAGCTTTAAGCAGAATATCCATAATGTGCTTGAAGCAGCAGTATATGGCATACCGGTGTTGTTTGGACCTAAGATCGACAACTCGCAGGAGACAAAAGAATTGTTAAGATTAGGCGGGGGGATATTGATAAGGAATAAGAAGGAAGCATACAGGAATTTAAGGCTGCTTTTCTTGAATGAAACTCTAAGGAAAGAAAAGGGGAAAATCTCATATAATTATGTTCAGCAAAACTTGGGTGCTACGGATAGGATATTAAAGGAAATTAATCAGGCGCTTTGATTTATTGATTCAGATATCTCTCATTCAAAATTGTAATATGATGCTCCAGGTGTCCGGCAATAATATAAAGCAGTGCATTAACGGAAACACTTTTATTATTTGCTAATCCATGCTGGCGTAGAGCTTCCTCACCTAAATTCTTAAATAAACTATTATTTGATTTTCTTAGATGAATAAATTCCTCTGCAAAACTCTGTAAAGTCCTGTTATTGAAATTCGCCACTTTAATAAATTCATCCTGTTCAAAGCCTGACAGCGGGCTGGGCGCCTTCCTGGCAAACCAGAATGCGCGGTAAGCCATAACCCTTTCAGTATCATTTATATGTCCAAGAACTTCGGCTGTGGTCCATTTCCCCGGTGCATATGAGTAATTTTTCTTATCCTCTGGAATATTATGTATAAACTCGGTGAACTCACTTATTTGTTTATCCAAAACCCATATAATATCATCCCCTTCAATTCTGTCAAC
>JARLHD010000093.1 GCA_031292435.1 Ignavibacteriaceae bacterium | reverse complement strand
ATATCGGGCATTTTTAAATCCAATATTACCAGCTCGGGTTCGGTTTCCTTGGTCAATTCGATAGCCTGTAAACCACTCGTGGTTGTAACCACCTGATAGCCTTTATGATTAAATGCCCTCTTGAGGGCCCAGCACATTCTTTCCTCGTCGTCAATTATCAAGATTCTTGGTGTCAAGTAGATCACTCCTGTTACAAATTTGAGTTATTACAGGAAGATTAATGATAAAAGTTGAGCCTTTATTAAGCTCACTTTCAACGTCAATTGTTCCATCATGCAAAAGAATACTTTGATAAGATATCGATAGGCCTAACCCCGTGCCTGTTTTTTTGGTCGTATAAAAGGGATCAAAGATTCTTAACTTTTCCTCTGCCGGGATACCCTCTCCAGTATCAGAGAAACTGATGGTAATCAGATTGTCCTTTTCTTGCGTGATTATTTCCAAGTTACCCCCAGTCGGCATAGCTTCGGCAGCATTAACAATGATGTTTACAAATACCTGTTTTAGCTTTTCTGTATCAGCTAAGATCTTAGGAAGGTCGTTATCAAGCTGAAGCTTAATTTCTACACCCTGCTTTCGTAACATTGCGCTCGAAAAAGAGAGGACCCCTTTGATTAAATCATTCACAGAACATTCCTTAATTGAAACTTTGGTAGGACGTCCAAAGTCCAGTAGCTCTTGAATTTCAACGGTCTGACGTTTCACTTGTTCATTTATGGCATTAGTGAACTCCTCGATCCCGCTCACTTGAGAATATTCTTCCTTCATAAGTTCGACTAACGTTTTGATAATAGCAATTGGGTTACGCAATTCATGGGCCACACCCGTTGCTAAACGGCCGAGTGCAATAAGGTGTTCAGATTGTCTTAGTTGATCTTCCAACCGTTCTTTTTCAGTTAGACTTACTGCCATTCGATTAACTGCTTGGGCTATTTGACCCAGTTCACCCGACATTTCCGGCAATAAATGATGAATATCTTGTTCCATGTGATGTAATCCTTGTTTTAAGCGGTTGACACCAGTGGTGATATTTCTGATTATTATCAAGGTCCCAATCATAACTAAGGCCAGTATGCCAAGGGTGAGATAACGCAACAAGGTTCGAAAGTAATTACTCTGATAAAAGAAAGGGTCAAGTCGCTCCCCTGCCCACATAACTGCTACCACTTTCCCGCTGAGTACAACAGGGGAAATATACTCTACAACTTGATCATTCCAAGAACCGGAAATTCGAACTTGTGGTTCATTAGCCATCCCAGCGGCGATCAGGCTGGGTTTAGTAGTGGAAAATATATCTCGCTCTCGCTGAGCTTCTTCTTCTTGCGAGAGGTTACGATAGTCATGCAGGAACCCCAGTACAGTAATCTTTTCAGAACTGGGAACATAAAGACCAAAGCGAATATCTGAATTGGCTGGAACTTGGGGTTCCACGACCTGGTTAAATTCGTTAAAAAGTGTGGTTAATGAGAAATCGTCTGGACTTGCCCCCTGAGACTCCAAATTTCTCGAAAACTCGATATCTGTGCTCTTAACCAAGGCCTCCAGTCTGCGCTCTTTGTCTAAGAAGACAACTTCATTAGTTCGAGATGCGAAAAAGATGTCATACATCAAGGCAAGTAAAGGTACGAGCATGATTGCGGCAATGATAAGCACAATTTGATTAGTCAGACTGTTACCTTTTGAATAGGAATGCACTTTTTTCTTTTTCAGTAAAATCTACCTCCGTATAATTGTGAAATCTAGTAATTGGGTTATATGAAACATATCATTGCAGAATAGATACATGTGTAAAAAAATGCTTCAATAATCTGATAACAAAGAGAATAATGGTTCTGTATAGCTTGCAAACTTTTATTAAAATTATCATTAAAAATTTTGTTATCAAAAACTATTTATTCCCATCCGCAAAGTAAGAAAGCGAGTAATTAAAGGCCTTAAGCAGTTATTTCAAGTTGAAAAATAATTACACTATGAATTAACAGCTAAAAATTGGAAAGCCTAGCGAGCTGATTTTAAAGTTGGCACGTTATTTGCTATATAGAATTATATCATAACAAGCCATGAAAGGTGGGATTCGTTTGTCTAGTTTAGTACTCGAAGAATATTCACAGTTATTAGTTGACGGAATAAAGAATAAACCCGGAGTTATGTCTTCTCCTATTTGGCTTTTAGCTAATCCAAAATATTCTGCCGCTCGTCGCCATATTTGGACTCCCATATTAGAGGAAATTCAGGACAAGGTGTATCGTAAGTTTCAGGCAAGAATTGATTCTGAAAAGATATACATTAAAAATGTAGCAAGTGATATCGGAATAGTTTCCAATAGCAGAAATTGCGGGGTAAAAGAAAGAACCAAAGAAATCTTGATGTTTAGGAAAATTGTCTGCGAATGTCAACCCAAAATTATAATTACTTTCGGTAATATTACGTATGAATATGTTAGGCGCGTCTTTGAGTTAAGATCTGAAGATGGGCCTCAGTATTGGAGTAGTACTAACCTAGGAGATGAATTCGAACGATCCATTGCGGATTTTGATATAAACCGAATAAATGTGATTCCTATACATTGTCGTGTAATGAAGAGTGGTAAATTATTTGAAGATCCCAATTATTATTGTGGGAGTGAAATGGAAAATTATTTTCATGATATTGGCTCAAAGATTGCCGATAGGATCATTGAAAACAAGGATAGTCTTAAAATATGGATTGAATGAGCGAGTTAAAGGAGAATTATTGTCCAACAGGGAATTGTTATGCGAGGAACGAGCAAGCTGTTAAATAAAGTGTAAAGTTGTCCTTTTATCTTACAAGAATTTATTATAAAATAGGTAGAAGGTTTGAACCATCAGCATAAATGTAGAGATCTTGATGAAAAAACAAAAGGAGATAAAAATGGGAAAAACAATAGCTGAAAAAATATTTAATGCGCACAGGGTAAACATGCCGTTTCCAGATACGCATGTTTTAAAATTGGACAGGGTTTTCTGTCACGAAATCACCACACCGATTGCAATCACGGATCTTATGGCAAGAGGAATGGACAGAGTCTTTGATCCCACGAAAATAAAGGCTGTGATTGACCATGTAACACCTGCCAAGGATTCT
>JARLHD010000092.1 GCA_031292435.1 Ignavibacteriaceae bacterium | reverse complement strand
TATTGTGTGCCCAGCATGGGCACGTGCTAATCGGTGAAAGTCCGTAATGGGGGCTGATAGTGCCAACCATTAGCTTAAGACAAGGGTGTCCACTGTGAGGTGGAATCTGAAGGAAGTCGGCGGCAAAGCCTTGGTCTGAGGTATACGAATCACATTTGAGGCTCGAATCTGTGGGTAAGCTTGCAATTCAAAGCAAAGCCCAATAACTATCCGAGACAGTCAGAGTAAATGTGGCAGATGGATGAGGTGAAAGTGCGTGCTCTTACCTGGGGAGGTCTGATAGATATGTACCAAATAAATTAAATTTTTAGGATACAACCTATATAGTGATATATAGCTGAACTATCAGAAGTCAGCAGAAGTCATAGTAACTCCGCTAAACGCGATAGCGGATGAAGGACTGAACATTAGGAGGTTTACAACTTTGGATAAATCAAAGAGATTACAAAGAAAGCAGAAAACTCAATATAGAGGCCAAGTGATGGAAGTAGAAGTGGAACTTCAAGGTAAATCAAAGGCGCCGAGTAATTCTAGGGTTTTACCAAATAGGGAAAGCGTAAACGATGAAGCATTTGATACTAGTAGATTACTTGAAGAAGTGCTGGAAAGAAATAATATGCTTTTAGCACTTAAAAGAGTAATTAGTAATAAAGGTAGCCATGGTGTCGATGGAATGAAGACCGATGAACTTCGTGAGCATATCAAGAAACACTGGGAAACCATTAAAGCCAAAATGCTAGAAAATAAATATAATCCATCACCTGTAGGAAGGAAAGAAATATCTAAACCAGATGGTGGAATTAGACTATTAGGGATACCAACTGTACAAGATAGATTGATTCAACAGGCAATTGCTCAGGTATTATCTAAAATATATGAACCATCATTTTCTGAAAATAGCTTCGGATTCCGTCCTCGCAGAGGAGCAAAGGATGCCATAAAGAAATCAAAACAATATATAAATCAAGGGAATAGATGGGTTGTAGATATGGATTTAGAGAAATTCTTTGATAAAGTTGACCATGATATTCTCATGAGTAAACTTGAAAAGAAGATACATGACAAAAGATTGTTATCATTAATAAGAAAATACCTCAAAAGTGGAATTCTCATCAATGGGGTTTCAGTAACAAGCGAAGAAGGAACACCACAAGGTGGTCCGCTAAGTCCATTATTAGCCAATATAATGTTAGATGAATTGGATAAAGAACTTGAAAGACGAGGTCACAAATTTTGCAGATATGCAGATGATAATAATGTATATGTCAAAAGCAAAAGAGCAGGGCTCAGAGTGATGAAATCTATGACCAATATAATTGAAAATAAGTTAAGGCTTAAAGTAAATAAGGATAAAAGTGCAGTAGACTTTGTATCTAAACGAAAATTTTTAGGATTCTCATTTTACTTTTCGAAAAGCGGAGCAGAAATAAGAATTTATGAAAAATCTATAAAAAGATTTAAGGAAAAGATTAAATTCCACACTAATAGGAATAAAGGAATTAGTATGGAATATAGATTACTCAAATTAAATCAAATCACAAGAGGATGGATTAATTACTATGGAATTGCTAACGCACGCGGAAAGCTAGTGGAACTAGACAAATGGATTAGAAGAAGATTAAGAGCTTGCATATGGAAACAATGGAAGAAGATTAGCACTAAACAAAGAAATCTAGTCAAACTAGGAATTAATAAATACAAAGCATGGGAATATGCAAATACAAGAAAAGGCTATTGGAGAATCTCCAACAGCCCAATTTTAAGCAAGTCTTTAAATAATAAATACTTAGAATCTCTAGGATTTATTAGTCTAATACAAACATATCAAATGATACATTAAATTCTAATGAACCGCCGTATACCGAACGGTACGTACGGTGGTGTGAGAGGACGCTAAATAAAATAATTATTTAGCTCCTACTCGATT
>JARLHD010000091.1 GCA_031292435.1 Ignavibacteriaceae bacterium | reverse complement strand
TGGTGTGAAAAGAATAAACTCAAACCGCTGAGTGCAGTCAAATTGAGTAAGAAATTAGGAGATTATAAAATAGATGTCGAAGCTCGAACTGGTAATGTTAGATGGGTAACTATTCCAGCGAAACAATTATTGAAACTGTACACAGACCAAAACTGGATTGGTCCATTGGATGAGTTTGATCCAGATCAATCCGAAGGAGAAGATACTAATTCAACAGCAGATACAATAGATGAAGATATTGATAATCCAAACTTTGGAGATGCCTTTATTGAACCTGTCAAAGATAAACCTCAAAAGAAGTCAAAGAAAGGTATTGACGATGACTTATTAAATACCTTTGTTTAATTATTTCTCTTAAGTACATTTTGATATTCAAATATACTTAAACATTTAAATATATATTAAGATATAAAACATCAAAAGATGACAAAATACGCCAATGCAAAGATTTACCAAATCACATCCGTGGAGACAACTGACATTTACATAGGTTCAACAACCCAAAAGTATCTATCTAAACGTTTGGCCCAACATAGGAGTGATTATAAAAGACATTCTGCGGGGAAAACTAATTATGTAACATCTTTCTTAATCATGAAATTTCCCGAAACATGTCAGATTACATTAATTGACAATTTTCCATGTGATGACATCAATGAACTTCACAAAAGAGAGGCTTATTGGATAAAAACCACTAAGAATGTGTGTAATAAGTTTCAACCTACGAGATCAGATGCCCAATATCGGGAGGATCATAGGGATCAGATAAACATCAAACATACCATGAATTGGCATTACAAATCCGCCAACCATATTAAACTCTATGATTTGCTTCATACTCCCGAACCAAATCAGGAACCTGTGTTATGAGAACACTTCGTTTTTCCCAAGTGTCATCTTCAGATGAGTAATTTTTCCAGCGAACTTTAAAGAATACTTTATTATTAATCTTCTTTCTGCTCAATAACGATTCGACAGTATATTGAGTAGTTTGTTTTATGTCGAACCACTGATTTATTAATTAATGGTTCTTTTTCATCTACGGGTTGTAATTGTGCTTTGGAATAAGCAACAGGCTCAATTAAATACCTAGTTTTTGTTCCATCTAATAAATATAATGGAGGTTTATTTGGTGTTAATATCACACGTCGGATAATTCTAATCTTGGGATCCCATCTAAGATCAGTTGATCGAAATCTTCCATGTAATCGTTTATTATCAACCGGATTAATTGGGTTATCTAATTCAACCCTCACTTTATCACCCATGCTTAATAAATTACATGCATTACCAGAACATAAAGGCACCGCATTTAATGTACTATCAAGTGAATTTATTTTTTGTTTACTCAGTACTTTAGCCCGAT
>JARLHD010000090.1 GCA_031292435.1 Ignavibacteriaceae bacterium | reverse complement strand
TCGCGCAACTCCTTTCATTAAAAAAGCTTATTTCTATGTCTGCTGATTATGAAATCATCCTTAATACAAAGTTTGCCGTGTCGGAACTGATACGTGGTAATAAAGGAGTAATCTGGAGCAGCTTCCATATTAAGCTTCTGAATCTTATTTTAAGAACGGGACTTGATAAACTCATTTCAAAAATTGCAAACGATCGCATTTCCTTCCTTAACCATTTCTTTACTCCAACATTTTATTTTATCCTTAAGAGAAAATAAATCATTCTGTTATTTGATTTAGAAGTGTAATAACATATTTTTGAACAAAAAAAATATAAATAATATGAACCACGAAGAATTAGCCAGATTATCGGTAGAAGCCAAAAAGATAGCTATGCCTCCTTATTCCAATTTTCACGTTGGAGCTGCTCTTTTAACAAAAGCAGGGAAAGTTTATCTCGGCGGGAATATTGAAACAAGCTCTTATAGTTTAACAATTTGTGCAGAAAGAGTAGCCGTTTTCAAAGCAATATCGGAAGGCGAAAGGGATTTCCAGGCTATCGCCATTGCAAGTGATTCCCCTGATTTCTGCTCTCCCTGCGGATCCTGCAGACAGGTGCTTTTCGATCTCTGCGGTAATATTGATGTTGTCTTGATAAATCATAAGGATGAAATTAAAATACTTAAAATGACTGAGCTTCTTCCTTATGCATTCAGTGATATTGATTTAAAGAAATAATTAACAATGGGATTTTCTCCTCATTTAATTTTCCTTCGAAGTTAAAAGGATACCTATGGATATTTTATCTGTAATTAGAGGGGCTGTCGGTTTATTATTAATTCTCGGCATCGCTTTTCTGTTTTCTTCTAATAAGAAATCAGTTAACTGGAGATTAGTAGGAATGGGACTCCTTATCCAGTTAATTTTTGCTGTATTCATTATTCATAGTGAAACATTGCGTGCATGGTTCTTCCCGCTTGGATGGCTTAAAGATATAGTTAACTGGCTTGGAGCTGCAATAGTAGCACTGCTTGGCTTTACCCTTGAAGGAAGTAAATTCGTATTCGGTAAGCTAGGGGCAAGCACCGGAACAGACAGTCTTGGATTCTTCTTTGCTTTCCAGGTATTACCTACAATTATTTTTGTATCTTCATTAGCCGCACTGCTTTATCACCTTGGTGTACTTCAGGCTGTAGTGAAGGGTATGGCTTGGGTTATGGCAAAATTGCTAGGCACAAGTGGGGCTGAAACTTTATCCAATGCTGCCAATGTATTTTTAGGACAGACAGAGGCTCCCCTTCTGGTTCGACCTTATATAGCAACTATGACTCAATCTGAAATGCTTACTATAATGATCGGCGGTATGGCTACCATTTCTGCTGCTCTTATTGCAACATATAGCCTCATGCTCGGACAGGCATACGCCCAATTCCACCATATCGCTGTGGATTCAGCTCAGTTAAAATTCGCAGTTTCATTATTGGCGGCCAGTACAATGGCATTCCCGGGATCCATGGTCATAGCTAAAATTTTATATCCGGAAATAGGCGATCCTATTACTAAAGGAACTGTCAGGTTGAAAATCCCGAAGAAAGATGCGAATGTTATTGATGCTGCCGCTACCGGCGCAGGTGATGGACTCTGGCTTGCTCTTAATGTAGCTGCTATGCTCCTTGCATTTATAGCACTTATCGCTCTATTTAATTCGATTCTCATCTGGATTGGAAATGCAACAAGCTTGAATATCATGTTGGTTAAAAATTTCGGTCAACCCCTTTCTATGCAGCTGATTTTTGGAATGATATTACAATATATAGCTATGGGTATTGGTGTTCCTTTACATGACGCGCTGAATTTCGGAAGCCTCATAGGTACCAAAACTGTATTAAATGAATTTGTCGCCTACCTTGATCTCTCCACTATGATAAAGAATGGTGTCCTTAGTGAAAAAGCAATTACCATGGCTACTTATGCACTTTGCGGCTTCGCTAATTTCTCATCGATAGCTATACAAATTGGTGGAATTGGACCTATGGCGCCTGATAGAAAAAAAGATATCGCTTCATTCGGACTAAAAGCAGTGCTGGGAGGATGTCTAGCTACTTTGATGACTGCTACTCTAGCCGGAATTTTAACACAATAATATATATTACAATGACTGTTAACCTGAATATAAAATACAAAGAACTTGCTGACCTCTTAAAAGAATTAGCCCCTTTCAAACCTGAGATTTCGCTTATTTTGGGAAGTGGACTGGGGACATTTGCTTCTTCTGTTAAAGTCCTTAAAACAATTTCTACCGATGAACTACCGGGTTATCCTCCTTCCACCATTGTCGGTCATGAAGGGAAAATTCACTTTGCTGAATATGAAGGGAAAAAACTACTTCTGTTTCAGGGACGTATACACTTCTATGAAGGTTATCCTATTTCAGAATGTGTTTTACCTGCTTTTCTATCGCGGAAATTAGGATGCGCAAAGATTTTGATTACAAATGCAGCCGGCGGTATCAACCCCGATTTCCATCCCGGCGATCTTATGCTCGCAATATCATTTATCGCTTTCAGTATTAAAAAAGAACTTTCTTCCCTGATCGGAACTCTCTCAGAAGAAGGAACAAATAATCTAAGAAGTTTCCCATCTGAAACTTTCAATAATATTATCAGGAAATCAGCCCAAAAAGAAAAGATAGACTTAAAGGAAGGCGTGTATTGGTTTTCCAAAGGACCATCATATGAAACTCCTGCTGAAATTAGGATGATGGGGAAGTTTAATGTTGATTCCGTAGGAATGTCTACAGTCCATGAAGCTTTATATGCTGCTTATTCAGGACTTGAGGTTGCATCAATTTCCTGTATTACTAATTATGCCGCCGGGATTTCAAAGTCAAAGTTAAACCACTCCGAAGTTACAGATACTGCCAACATTGTTAAAGAAAAATTCGAAAGATTGGTAAAAAGAATCATTTCCCAGGTTTAATCTCTTTATTCCTTTAATACTTCTTAAAGTATTTGTCGTAGGGCGCCATTTTTAATTGACTTTCTTTCACTTTACGAGTAATTTTAGTTCTTAATTATTTTCAAAATTCAAATGGAAATAGAATCAAAATATGAAAGAAATCAGATTTAGGCTGGCAATAATACTTGCCGCTATTGTTTTCAGTGTTTACCTTTTGTATCCCACATATGTTGATTACCAGAAAACTAAGAATTTAAATAAGATCCTGGACTCACAAAAACAGGCTCTTTTGTATGGTAATCCTAATATCACTCCGGATCAGCTGGATAAAAGAATTAAATTGATTGAAGATAGTATAAAAGCTTCCGATCCCTCGTATGTTAAGGCTAGATCAGAAAGAATTAAACTTGGACTTGATCTGCAGGGTGGTATGCGTGTTGTTCTTGAAGTTAATACAACTAAACTACTTAATAAAGTAGTGAAAAATCCGGACGATGTTTTCAAAAAGGTGATTGCCGAATCCGATAAAGAAGCTCAGGTATCAGAGGAATCTGTTGTAGATATATTCGCCAGAAAACTTGCTCAAAGAGGGATTAGAATGAGCAGGTATTTCGGTTCAGTAAGAGATGACGACAGTAAAATAATATCTGACCTTAAAAAAGATGCTGATGATGCTGTAAGTCGTGCTATGGAAATTATCCGTAATAGAGTTGATCAGTATGGAGTATCTGAACCATCAATTCAGAGACAGGGCACAAGAAGAATTATTGTAGAATTGCCCGGTGTAGCCAGGGAAGAAGAAGCTAAACAACTTCTTCAGGGAACTGCTTTACTTGAATTCAGACTTTTAAAAGATCCTGAATTTACTTTTTCGGTAATGCAGAAAATCGACAATGTTCTTTCAGGCAAATCTCTTGTTGATTCTACAAAAACCGATTCTACTGCTGCAGCAGACACTAATAAAACCAAAACCCAGCTAGCGAAAACAGATACTTCTGCCGAACAGAAACAAAAAGATATTGAAAAGAATCATCCCTTTTTCGCAATTGCCCATCTGCTGGACTCCCAAGGTCGTTCTGCTGATGCTGCTGTCAGAGGTGACGAACGTGAAAAATTAACCAGATTGTTGAACAGACCTGATGTTCAAAGCGTAATTCCTAACAATGTTGAATTTATCTATTCTGCAAAACCATTTAGAAATACAAACGATAATAAAGATTATTACACTCTATACCTTGTAAATAAGGAACCCGAATTAACCGGTGGAGTTATTACTAATGCCAGAGCTAATATTGACCCACAGACCACTTCGGCTGTTGTCGATATGGAAATGAATTCTGATGGTGCTGCTGAATGGTCAAGAATCACCGGCGCTAATATCCATAAAAGAATAGCTATTATACTTGATGGGGTTGCTTTCTCTGCCCCCGTAGTTCAGGGTAAGATTCCAAGTGGTCGTTCCCAGATTTCCGGAATGGCTAATATGGAAGAAGCTAAACTTCTGGAAATTATTCTGAAAGCCGGTGCACTTCCTGCACCAGTAGATATCATTGAGGAGAGGACAATTGGACCATCATTAGGACAGGATTCTGTTAATAATGGATTAACCTCTATGGTAATTGGCTATATATTGGTTGGATTATTTATGATTTTCTATTATAGAAGATCGGGCGAAATTGCCGCTCTTACTCTTACTCTCATTGTATTATTCGTTTTAGGAGTTTTAGCCGGATTTGGGGCAACTCTTACTTTACCAGGTATGGCAGGTATTGTGCTTACTATGGGAATGGCTGTAGATGCCAATGTACTTATTTATGAAAGAATTCGAGAGGAGCTTGGTACTGGTAAAACTATCAGGGCTTCAGTAGAAGGCGGCTTTACTAAAGCTATGCCTGCTATTCTTGATTCAAATATTACTACTTTCTTTACAGGAATTATTCTTTACCAGTTTGGAACCGGTCCAGTTCAGGGTTTTGCCTTAACACTTATGATCGGTATTATCACCAGCTTGTTTGGTGCTTTAGTTATTTCCCGTGTAATCTTCGATTGGATGGTTGCTAAGGGAGCAAAAATCAGTATCGGTTAATAAACTTTTAGGAATTTAATAAATGCGAATATTTGAAAATCTGAATATAGATTTCTTAGGTAAAAGAAAGTTCTTCTATATTTTATCATCCACACTCTTTTTAATAGGCGTTGTAAATTTTATCTTTAGAGGATTTACATTTGGGATCGACTTTAAGGGTGGATCTGAATATGTTCTCGAATTCCAGAAACCAATGTCAGTTGGACAGTTAAGACCGAATATTGAAAACATTGGTCTTGGAAATGTTGAATTGAAATCCTATGGTAGCTCTAATGCGATCATTATCAGAACTGAATTACAGACTGTTCCATCAACACTTTTTCCTGGTATCGTAAAGAAGATCAACAGCCAGATAGAAAATATATACCCGGGTGTCCCCTACCAGATTGTTGATTCTACGGCAAAATCTGTCACTTATAGTTTTGCAAATCCCGATACAACTAATACTATGGTGGATAAATTATTTAGAGATGGATTTCAAACGTCAAAAACAACAGCTGATTTAACTAATACAAAAATGTCAGTAAGTATTGGCATTTCTGATATTATTAAAACAAATCTGAAAGAAAAATTGAAGGATAATACTTTCAAAATTCTAAAGGAAGAACAGGTTGGACCTAAGGTCGGAGGTGAATTAAAAAGAAATGCTGTTATCGCTATTTTCCTTTCCCTCGTCATGATTCTTATCTATCTGGGATTCAGATTCAAGTTTATCTTTGCTGCCGGAGCAGTTGTTGCACTTTTCCATGATGTACTTATCACTATGGGACTTTATGCAGCATTATATAATCTTATTCCAGGTCTAAACCTTGAAATTGATCTTACAACTGTGGCCGCTTTTCTAACCCTGATAGGTTATTCAAACAATGATACTGTAATCGTTTTTGATAGAGTAAGGGAAATGATGAAAGTTCATAAAACTATGCCCATAGAAGAAGTTGTCAACCTTGCAATCAATAAAACATTAAGCAGAACGTTAATTACTTCCGGTACTTCTTTATTAACTACCCTTGTCCTTTTAATATTCGGTGGCGAGGTCATTAGGGCTTTTGCATTCACAATGTTTTTTGGTGTTATAATCGGAACTTATTCATCAATATTCGTGGCAAGCGCGATTGTTGTCGAATATGCTAATAAGACTAAGAAAAAACTTTCGTTCTGATTAAATATCTGTTTTCAAAAAACCCGGCTAAGCCGGGTTTTTTATTATACTCAAAGGTTATTTGATCTCTCTTACGAATGCACTTCTTGTTACAGGGGGCAATTCCGATTTTTCACCCTTTACAGCTTTCCAAATGATTTCATTAAATTCTCTTTCCGGAACTTCGTCTTCTTCTGCCAGATTCATCTTCTCTATCTTATCTTGTCCATATAATCCCGCCCTGTTCTTTTCATTTAGATCAATCAGCGGCTTTACTGCATCATAAAATTTCATATCAGGAACATTTGTAAATGAATTTAATATAGGAGCTGCAGACAAATCGAATTGCGTCATAGGCTTAAGACCTAAAATCAGTTCCATTGTTTTTAAAACACTACTTGTAGTATACATTGTATGGTCTGTATATCCTCTTTTCACGTATGGACCGATCGCCAGCATTACACTTCTATGTGCGTCTACGTGATCAGAACCGTTCTGAGCATCATCTTCTACCACAAGGATAATGCTCTCATTCCAATACTTGCTCTTTGATATTGTTTCTACAATCTGTCCCAGAGCAAAATCATTATCTGCTATCATTGCATTTATTGTCGGTGTTCCTTTCCTGGTTCCCGAGGTGTGGTCACTCGGAAGCCTTAATAATGAAAATGAAGGAAGAGAATCTTTAGAACATAAATTATCAAAATCTTCTTTCCAAATCTTGAATCTGAATTGATCTGTAATTTTCAAATCAAAACCTGGATATTTTTCGTTTGTAACAGGAACAAGTGCCGGTAACCGGGCAATATAAACAGGCTTGTTATCCTCAACAAATTCACCATAATTTCTGTAACTCAGTCCTTTTTTTAGAACAAGATCCCAAATATAACCGGATGAAGGTGAAGCAATTGGCTTTTCTCCTTCATAATCATATGTGCCTCCTCTCCCGCCATATTGAGTCGGCCACGTCTTTTCTGTATAATCTGAAGCATATGCAGCCGTTGACCAGTTATGACCATCTGCGCTAATTTCTGCATCAGCATAAAAGTTATCAAATAAGGTAAAATCATCAACCAGTTTATGAACATTCGGAGTTACATTTGAATGGAAAAGACAAAGGGATGAATCTCCATTTCCTTTGGGAATATCACCTAGTATCTGATCATATGTACGGTTCTCTCTGATAATATAAAAAATATGCTTGATCTTAGAACTTCCCTTCTCATCATGTGTAACCGGAATTATATTCTGGTCCGATGAAGGAATTTTTTCATTGAAATAGGGAGTATTATTATAAACCTGAGCAGAATAGTCTCCTAACTGCTTTGCATCCGGGTAGTTTATTATTGAAAGGGTACCCTTAAAAAGACTTCCGATATATTGCTCGTCCTTATGAGATGTTCTGGTTCCGGGCTTTGGACCTTTTGGATTCGGCATCGACATAAGTCCTTTCCCATTGGCAACCAAAAGCTGATTCTTTTTGGGTAAATATTTAACAGAAGTTGGGTACCAGCCGACAGGAATGAAGCCAATACTTTTTGAATCGCCCGGTGTAGTGATATCAAATAAGGCTAAATAATTATTATCAGCATTGGCAACCAGTAATACTGATTCATCCTTGTTGAAAGTGATTGCATTGGGAGTACTGCCAAACGGCATATCAGGCTTTAATGCTGAATTTATACGTTCAGTTTCCGAATTCTTGCTCAAATCAATAACGGATACCGAATTATTATTTGCATTTGTTACAAAAAGCCTATCATCATTTTTAGATATGATCATTTCACATGGATGATCACCAACATTTATGTATTTGTCTATTTCAAGGTTTTTCAGGTTTACTTTTGCAATCTTCGAACCTCCCCATAAAGATACGTATGCATATTCTCCCTTATGATCTGTAATAACATCAAAACATTCCGATCCGGTATCTAATTTCTTAACCAATCGTCTTTTATCAACATCATAGAAATAGACGGAATTACTTGCTTTCGAAACTGCTATTATATAGTTCCTGGCTGACCAATAAGTTAACCCAGTTATAGAGATATTCTCATCACCTCCTGATCGAAGATTCAACGAGTCTTTAACATTTAATTTTCCATCCTTAAAACTAAAAGTATATATCTTGTCATTATTACCCCCCGAAACATATAGGATTGATTGATCATCATTATAAAATAAACCTCTCCAGGTTTTGTCCATCACAAACCTCTGAATCTCTTTGTTTACTGAAAGGTCTATTACAGAAAGTGTATTCTCTCCTAGACCGCTATTGGAGGTTATAGCATATCTTTCATCTCTGGTAATAACAAGGTTCAACGGAAGTTCTCCAATGCCTATATTTTCT
This sequence comes from Ignavibacteriaceae bacterium, assembly GCA_031292435.1. GTDB lineage: Bacteria > Bacteroidota > Ignavibacteria > Ignavibacteriales > Ignavibacteriaceae > Fen-1301. The sequence continues at coordinate 11,244 of JARLHD010000090.1, read as the reverse complement.
CCTGCCGGTGTTAATTTCCAGCCATTTGGAAGAAGTGTATAAACATTATTATTATTTGGGATTTGATAATCATTAACCAACTGTTTTGAAGTACAGCCAGTCAATATTATCAGGAAAAACAGGGCAGCAATTTTCGATTTCATTTCATAATTACCATTTTAGTGAGGGATGTTTTTTATTAAAATTAGTTACAAGCTGAAATTGATTTGCAGCTGAAAGGATCACCCCTTCTTCATAAAGGTTGCCTATAAAAGAAATACTTGTAGGCATTCCCTTAGACGTAAATCCATTTGGAAACGTAATACTGGGATGACCAGTAAGATTGAACAGGAGTTGCGAATCGTCCTCAAGTGAGGGTACAACAACCAAGTCGAATTTCTTCATCATTTCATTTATCTTTATAATTAGTTTGGTTCTCAATCTATTTGCGTTTATATATTCAACTGCCGGGATAAAACGTGAAGCTCTGAAAACATTGGGCCACGAATCTTTACTCTGATTTACCATTTTATCTACATCTCCGTTCCTGGTCAATAAATCAAATGCCGCACCAGCCTCAGCCTCTAATATAATTGATAAATCCTGAAGCGGAACATCCGGGTTAAATTCGACAGGAACCAGGTTAAATCCAATATCCCTTAGTTTTATGAGGGTCAATGAATCATTCTCTTTAAGGTCATATTTCCTTTCAAAGTTTATTTTAAGGTAACCAACCCTAACATCTTTCACATTAAATTTTGAAGAATAGTTAAAAGGGGCATTTACAGTACTGGGGTCATTTAAATCTTTTCCGCGTAGAGCATTAAATACAATCGCACAATCCTCTGCTGTTCTGCATATTGGACCGACCTTATCCATGGACCAGCTTAATGCCATCGCTCCTGCCCTGCTTATTCTACCAAAAGTTGGTCTTAATCCGGTTACTCCGCAAATAGTTGACGGAGATACAATAGAACCCCATGTTTCTGTCCCGATAGCAAATGGAAGAAGTCCGGCAGAAACTGACGATGCCGATCCGGCAGAAGATCCGCTAGATCCTTGTGTTATGTCCCAGGGATTGCGTGTTAATCCACCAAACCAAACGTCCCCCATTGCAAGTTCTCCCATTGATAATTTAGCGAGCAAAATCCCCCCGGCACCTTCTAATTTGTTAAATACGGCCGAGTTGTAATCCAATACCTGTCCTTTATATGGAACTGCACCCCAGGTCGTTGGATAACCCTTAACAGCGAACAGGTCTTTTAATCCATAAGGAATTCCATGAAGCCACCCCCTGTATTTTCCTGCTGAAAGTTCTTTGTCCAATTCCTCAGCTCTTTTTAATGCATATGCTTCTGTCAGAGTAACAACACAGTTAAGTTTAGGGGAATATTTTTTAAGCCGGTCTAAAAAGAATTTGGTCAGATCAAGACATGATATTTTCTTTGTCCTTATGAGTTCTGATAATTGACCTATTGAAAACCATGCAAGATCTTGTTTATTTAAAGGGAGGTCTAATTTATCATACCTGCCAAATTCGATAGGATTCTGTTTTGAATTTAATTGGATGCCGGGAGGGACCGGATTAAATATGAGTGATGGGGCGATGTCATTTGTTAAATATATTTCCCTGATATTCTGGTAGTTCTTTAGGTGAGCATTTAAACTTTCAATCAATGAATCTCTATCATTGTCACTAAAACTCAACCCATTTATTTTCTCTGCATGAACAACAGATTCTTTGGTTATGGCTCTGTCTAAAACAATTCCAGCTGTTATAAATCCTGAGGCAATTATTATAAATAATAATAATCGGAAAAAGGCTTTCCGTTTAAGGAGGGACTTTTTCAATTGCAGCATAACCTACCATTCGATTAATGAAATAAAAAGTTCACTTGAAATAAAATACTTAAACGGCTTGGAATTTCAAACCCGGATTATTATATAAATATTCTCTTAAGTAACTTTTTCATCAACTTTATCTACATTAAATCTTATTGTTTTAGCCCAGGTTTTTTTCTCTTTCTTAATATATTCAGAATATGCAGCTTTAAGAACTATATAGATCCAAAGCTGACAATATGAGAAATACATCAAAAGGATTAATCCGATTTTTCCAATGCTGTCTTCATCGTCATAGGATATCGCAAGCATAATTTCAAATATGAACAGTACCATCGCCATAATCCAAACGAAAGTATAAGGGCCCGGAAGGGAAATACTTACTAAATTTAAAAGTCCGATTATAAATAACAGGTCTGATATTATAATGGCAGCAAAGAAAACATAATATAATGCCAATGTATAAAGAATATCAAATGCCAGCCGCCTGTTCTTAAATTTTGTCAGTTGTTTTGCAAATTTAGAAATAACATAATTATTCCCTCTCACCCAGCGCATTCTTTGTTTTATCCAAACTCTCCAGCTTTCCGGTTCCTGCTCATAAGTAATAGCATATGGGATAAATTTGATCTTATACCCTTCCTGATATATACGTATGCTTAATTCTGAATCTTCAGTCAGTGCTTCTTCGTCCCAGCCATTTAATTTCTTGATAAGCCAGTTCCACATTACAAAATTCGTCCCAGGCAGGGTAGCAATATTATGCATTTGCCATCTACCAGCCTGGAGCATGGACTGGAAACTTAAGGTTTCTATATTAATAAATTTTGTCAGCCAGTTCTTGTCCTTATTTACTGTTCTGAATTTGCCAAGTACTGCACCAAGTTCTTTGTGCTGAATAAGCTGGGCTACCAGGTAACGCAGTGAATCTTTATCAGGTGTATTATCAGCATCATACACTGCAATAATTTCTCCTTTAGCGGCCCTCATACCAATATTTAGCGTTCTTGACTTGCCTTTTCCTCCTTCTCCAGCAGGTATATCAAATAATTCTACGCGGCTATCTTTTTCAGCATAGAATTCAATTATCTTTTTTGTGTCATCTGTTGATCCATCATTAATTACTATAATCTGAAGCTTGTCTTCAGGATATACTATTTTTAACATCGACTCAATTGTATTTCCAATAACCACTGCTTCATTATGAGCTGGAATTAAAATAGAGCAGGTTGGGTAATCAAAGTCTGTCTCATTAACATATTTCTTTTCCTTCAGTGATTTTACAAAGTTTACATAGCCATAAACTGTTAGAACGAATTGATAGGCTATCATAAACCAGATGAGTATGACTGCTATTACAAAGAAAAAACTTAGGCTGAGTTCCAAAAAAGGCATTAGCGTTTGTAGGGATGATTTAAGTGATTAAATATTTTCTTCTGATAATTTTTAATAAAAGATACATGCAAAATAAAAGAGTTACTGCAAGAGTGCCAAAAATAGCAATTCCTGTTGATGACCATAAAGAAGTTAGATTAATTCCATAAGAAAATGTATTGCCCACTCCAATCTCTACAAAATGCTCGCCCGGGGGTAAAAATATACTGAAACAGTCATTACCTTCCATAATTGAGAATTTATAATCCTTATCATCCACTTTCACCCATGTGGGGTTCCTGTTAAGGGACAATAATGTCCTTGTATGAGATTCATAAGCGAATTTAATATTCTTCATACCGTATGCAACTGATATCAGATTTCCAGTGAATGAAAGAATTTTGGCTTGAAGTTCATGAGTGGAAAATGAAGTTACTCCCATTTCTGCAAAAGTTACAATATGTTCTCCAGCTGGAATTGAATACCTGTTGTCTCTTAAAGGCGAGATTGGATTCCCATCGAGAAAAATTTCCTTTATATTATTCGGTAATTTTAATTCAAAGGAATTCAGTGACAAAAACTGATATCCATTATCCAAAACTTTATAATCTACACCAATTGAAGCGGCATATGGAAAGTACGAAAGGTCCTGTGCATTAACACTCGATTCCGAATAAATTACAAAACGAGGGGCTCCTATAGTAGCAGCATTTATGATCTGAAAGCTTTCAGTACCGGTTTGTATTAATGTTGGAAACGGAGTTATTGCATTTTCTTTCCTGAAATTAAGTATGTTGAGATCAAGGGATAATTTAGAATTATTATTGACTAACTGTGAATAGAATTTTCCGATATCCACATATCTTTGTGGATTTGTTGACCAGAGATTTTCAGGGTCCTCAACATTGATTGTAAAACCATACTTTTTCTGAAGCTGAAGGATATCCTCCATATCTACACCTAAATATTCCTTCACTTCCGGTGAACCGTAACTATCCATTGCAGTTACAACTATTTCAAAACCATTCTTCTTTTGAGCAATCTGGTTGAAAGTAGTAAGGAACAAATTATAGGCTGCATTTAATTTATTTATCCTATACTGAACGATTTTATTCTTAATATCATTATTATACTTCCAATATGAGGAAGAAGAGGGATCAAATATTTTTTGCAAGTCAATCCCGTATAATTTCATTAGTTCTTTTCTGGCAGAAGGATGCATAGGAGTAAAATATTTGGGATCATCCAAACCTTTGGCTGCTTCGAAATAAAGTTCAGCAAGATCAACTCCGTCCCAGTCGAAACTTTCCAGAAACTTTTTGTATTCATTGTTCATTGTATAAAGACAGCTATCATCGGTTAATGCAACAGGATAGCGCCATGAAGGGCGTACGTCCTCATTCTTATAATTCTTTTCCCGCCACTGAGGATGGTCCTGCCAGAATTTCAAACTTACCTGGGGTGGTTCGATCCATGCATAAACTAAAATTCCGTTAGCATGTGCAAGACTTATGAGCCGTTTATAGTCTTCCGTCCATGTTGGATATTCATGCCATCCGGCTGCATGAATGATCCTTATTCCCTGACTAACCCACTGTTTTACTAAATTTTCGATACTATAAGTATGTCTGAATCCAACATCAAAAAATACTTCAAGGTTATCTTTACGAATGAAGGGTCTTAATTTAAAATATCTTTTTACATATTCCATTAAATATGGATAAAGACTATAACCCATTCTGGAATAAGGATCAAAACTGGAATTGAAAAACATCAATTTTCCTTTTCCTATTTGTCTGCCAATTGCCATTGGTATTTCAGTAATTTCATCAAAACAGAATGTCTCATCTTTAGGTTCAATTTCAATTTTATTTACCAGTTCAGAATAGCGCCATGATATCTTCTCCTCCGGAAAGAACTTATCTCTGAGCCTGGAAACTCTTATCTTATTCTCTGTAAATTTTATACCTAATTCTGTTGCTACTTCATTCTTAGTATCCGTTATTATATTACCGCCATTTTCAATAAATGCAGATATTATATCAAAATCCTTGTCTTTAAGAGAATCAACTATCGCATTCGGAATAATCAAAAGGTTGTATTTTTTAAGATCAATATTTTGGCCGAGGAAAATAGTGTCCACATTTATATTGACACTCTTAAAAACAGATGCAAATGAAGCCTGATCATTAAAGGATCCTCCTTTAGAATAATAATTCCATAATATTACAGGACGGGCAATATTCCAATCTTCATTAGAAACAAATAAATTATTAAATATTTTCTGTGCTCTATTGGATATTTTTTCAAATAGTGTTAATTCATGCTCCTTAAATTCTGTAGGTTCTGAACGATAAAATTCTCCCGGTTTCAGATCTATATCTTTTGTAACCAATCCTTTTAATCTTTTATCAGAATAAATTTTTTCTTTTATATCTCCATTATGTGCATAATAAGCTTCAACCAAATACTGCTCATCGAGATTGACAGTATAACTCTGTGACCCGGTGAGTATCACTCTATCTTTCAATTTAACCCAATTGGTTTGATCCTTAAGATCTATATACGTATATCCTAATGCTGTTATTCCATCAACAAGTTCCTTCAGTAATTCAAGATCAAGAAAATCATGAAAGAAACATGCTGCAAAACCATCCCTAACGTAAAGATTAGTTTTAGCACCTTTAATAATATCCTGAACTGCTTTGCGGCTGACATTTTCATCGGCATCAAGAGGAACATAACCAAGGTTTTCAGGTATTATTTTCTGGCCGAATAGATCCTTGTTAATTATATAAGGGAAATACTGACTATGATCAAAATCTTCAATAGCGAGTCTTTGCTCCATAGCAGTACTGAAATATTTTGCTATTGTTTTATATAATAGAAAGGATGCGGTATAATGAGGAGTTTCCCAAATCATCGGGTACAATCCATTTTTCATAAATTCCTGAATCCCTAATTCAATTTTGCGGGATATGGAAGCTTCAGTTTCATCCTTTATTGGCTTATTTGTCGATTCATCCCAGAATTCAAAGTCCGACGCAGTAATACCTTTATATTGGTGTGTTATACCATGCATTACTATGGTCCCGCCATTTTTAACCATGTATTTTAATGCGTCTACCAGATCCGGTTTATCAGACAGACTGATTCGTATGCCAGCTCCCGGATCAACATAGAATGGAATAACCCCTACTTCAAACGGGATTCCTCTTTCTGAAAGGACGTCTGCTATGTCCCGGAGTTTATCCGGGTTATCCATGGGGGAAACATCTTCGATCCTAATTAATGCAGAATGGGATTCTTTGTGATTTTCTCCCAAAATATCGTGAAGCATATCGGCGAAAAGCAGATACCTGTCATTTTCATCAGCATAAGAAAAAGGAGAATCAGCTACATACATTAAGTTTTTTGATTTAACTATATATGGGGTTTCTTTCTTTTTCTTTGAAGAATATGTGGTAGCGAGTACCTGAACACCTTTTTTATCAGCAATATTGATAATACTTGTATGAACATCCCCTTTAGTGAATAATTTACCACTGCTTTTTACAAAATCAAAACCTATAGTTGAATCATAATCAGTAACATTGAACCCAAAGGTTTTTAATATATTGTGGCTCTTAGAAAATTCGAGAAATCCAGTGTACATCCATACAACCGGCTTACCAGTAGACAAAACATCATTTAGAAAAACATCAGGCACCTTATTTTTCAACTTATAGCCGATATAAAATATATAATCAAAGTTATTTAATTCATTTTTTGAATATTGATTAACCCCGATAAGGGTTGTTACTGTGTTAAAATGCCCCATTAATGCAGCAAGCTGTCTCCCGTCAGCAAAAGCAAAACTCTTTAAATCTGTATTACCTTCAGTAAGAATGAGAATTTTCTTTTGAACATTTTGCTGCGCTACCAATGTTCCAGTGAATGGAAACAGAAAAGTCAGAGAGATCAAATAAAATAAAGCTGCAGTAACCGCATTTCTTATCTTAAATTTCATAAACCATAGTTCATTTGTGAGGAATAAATTCTTCAACCTTTACTTTAGAAATATTGAAGTAGTTTTTAATAATCTGAACTGTCCTATGGGAGGATAAACCATCTCCATACGGATTAACTGCGGAAGCCATCTTTTTGTAAGCTGATTTATTCTCAATTAGTCTTTTTGCAGTTTTGAATATTGTTTCTTCATCAAGTCCAACCAGCTTAACAGTTCCAAACTTAACAGCCTCAGGCCGTTCAGTTACTTTTCTTAAAACCAGAATAGGAATACCAAAATGAGGACCTTCTTCCTGTACTCCCCCTGAATCAGTTATAATCAGATAGGTGTTCGACATAAAATTAACAAAGTCTGCATAATCCAATGGTGCTATTAAGAATACATTTTTAAGGTTATCTAAAGATCCATGTACTACTTCCCGGACTACCGGATTTAAATGTACAGGGAATACAAAATTAAAATCAGGGTATAACAATGCTAATCTTTTAATTGCTTTACAAGCTCCTTTCATTGGTGCCCCCCAATTTTCGCGGCGGTGCATAGTAAGCAGGATAATTTTTTTCTTTTGTGCTATTATCTCATTTAATAGTGGAATAGTAAATTTATAATTCTTTTTAATAGCGATATTTAAAGCATCTATTACAGTATTTCCAGTCACAAAGATGGATTTGGGGGAAATATTTTCTTTTAATAATGCTTTCTTTGCAGTTTCGGTAGGTGCAAAATGTAAATCAGTAATAGCACTTGTTAATCTTCGGTTAATTTCCTCCGGGAAGGGATTGGCTTTATCATTTGTCCTTAGACCAGCCTCAACATGACCGACCGGGATTTGATGATAAAAAGCTACGAGGCTGCCAACAAACGTTGTAGTAGTATCACCCTGTACAAGAATAAGATTCGGATTTTCTTTAATAATGACATTGTCGAGTTTTCTGATAGTATTTTCAGTTAGAGTGGCCAATGACTGCTTAGGCAGCATTATATTTAGATCATAATCAGGTTTTAATTTAAAAATATCCAGCACCTGGTCCAGCATTTGGCGGTGTTGTGCAGTGGCAATTGTGATTACTTTGAAATCTTTCTTCTCTTTTTTCAGTGCTAATATAACTGCGGCTAATTTAATTGTATCAGGTCTGGTACCAAAAATTACGGCTATTTTCTTCAAACGAATCCTTATCAGTAAATAATAGTTAATTAATAAAAATAAATGTTGCCGCTCTTAAATCAAAACCTATTTTCTTTCAACAAAAATCAGATTCTTTTAATAATAAGAACTGTTGCATCATCCTCCCATTTTTTCCCCTTACCGAAATAATTAGCAGATTCAAAGATCCTGTATAATAAAGTATCGGCATTCTCATCTTTATTTTCTTTAATGACAGATTTTAGTCTTTCTACCTCAAATAATTCAGACCGTCTGTTTTTTCTTTCAAGAATACCATCAGTAACAGATACAAATATGCTTCCCGGAGGTATTTTCACATATGAACGTGAAATTTCTAAATTTGGGAAAGCCCCTATAACAATTCCTGTTGGCTCAAGGGACTGAAATTTTTCACCATCAAATAATAATGGGGCAGGATGTCCTGCGTTTGCAAAAAGAAGGCTTCCATTTCTTTCAAGTTCAGCATAAAAGAGAGAAACAAATTTTGCAGAATAAACACTCTGATAGATAACAGAATTTAATTTTTTAAGAGTATGTATCATTTTCATTTCTTTTTCGAGCCCCATTCTTAATCCTGTAATTACATCTCTTACCATCAGAGCTGCAGGCAAGCCATGACCACTGGCATCACCAATACAGAATCCCAGAGTATTATCATCCAATACATAATAATCGTAAAGATCACCTCCAACCAGTTCCGCAGGTTGTGATTTAGCGGCAATCTGAAACCCAGGGATATTTGGCGGGATGGAAGGCAGCAGACTTTGTTGAATTTGTACGGCCTGCTCTAATTCATTTTGAACTGATTCAGAAATAAGTCTATAATTTAGGGAAGTCCGGATAGCATTCAGGCATAAATCAATCTCCTCACGAATCCACCCGCTTTTAAGTTCAAAGACGAAAATCCATTCATTAGAAGGACTACTGACCAGAAAAGCGGCATGTGTTTTATAATCATTGACATTATCTTCAATACCATCAGTACTGAACACAGGGCGGTCGAAGATATACGTCATCGATTTCATAACTAATTGAATATGAGGATCATCAATTGATATTCTGGATTTGAGTACATTTTCAATTTTCGGGGAAGTTGAGATTAAGAAATATTCTGCCTCAACTCTTTCATATATACTTCCATTGATAATTTTTAAGTCTTTCCCTAATGTCTTTTCAAGTTCTTTAACTATTGAGAATAAAAAGTCCTTCCCTGTTTTTCCCAAACCGATCTTATTCTGAAGAAAATCCAGTTTGCGGTAAAATATTTTAGGTTCTATCATTAAAAAAACTATAATTATTAGTAAGTACTAAAATAACGAAATATTAAGTAAGTCTGTTATGTGTGCGTATTATCAATTGAAAAATTTTAATTCAAATAATTCCCATACTTGTAATTTCCGACAATAATTAAATGTAAATTTTGACACAACTTCTTCTTGTGATATTTGGACTAAATACCTCAAGATCAGCAACGATAATCAATTATTAATAACAAGAAGAGGTCTGTAATGAGACGTATTTTATCATGCTCTTTTGTTTTTTTATTTTTATTCTGCACGCTTTCAATAGCACAGAAAAAGCAATCAGAAACCCCAAATGGGGTTTTAACAGCATTCCCTTTCTATGATAATGTTGAGAATAATTCGACATCATCATCATATTGGACACGTGATACTACAATATGGCAAATTAAAATTGCCAATGCTTACAGCGGCTCCCAGGTGTGGGCTATGTTACCATCGAGCGGTCAATACAATTATTTAACTTTATCGTCAAGTATAAATTTATCAGCAACTGCCAATCCATATTTTGCATTTTGGGTTAAAAAAGCTGATGGTGGTGGTGGTTATGTTAGTCTGGAAGCATCGAGTGACGGGGGAACCACATGGACAGCAATAAGCCAACCTAGTTTTAATGGGAGTGCCTATACACATATACAAGTTTCACTTACTAATTATAAGCTTGCAAATGTACTTGTCCGGATTGGCTGCTATGCACCATATGGCGGTACATATTATGTGGATGATATAAGAATTGATAATGCCCCCACACCACAAGCTTTAGTTTTGTCAGCCCCTGCAAATAATGGAATGCACTTTCATTGGGGGCAATCAACCTCTGCATATTTTTACAGGTATCGTGTAATATTTTCTACAGATCAAAATGCAGTAAATAATTATTATGTAGCAGCAGGAGTAAACGCGCATATTGAGACTAAAGTATTTGATATATATATTAAAGCAACTCTTGATACAGCACTTACTGATATATCATTTACAAATACACCTTATTATGGAAAGGTATATGAAGAGGACACACACAATCTTGTAAACCTGGGGTCTGACAGATCTGATCTTTCCACAACATTTAATGTTACCCCAGAAACGGCTCCATTCGTAGAAACTTTTGAGGGAGCAAATAAATGGGCAGCTGATTTACCGTGGGCGGTTACAACGAATGATGCGGCTGATCCCGGACATAGCCCTACTCATGCTTATGAAGACAGTCCAAATGGAAATTATGCACCAAATGCAGATAATAGATTAGTTGTGCAGGTTAACATGTCCGGTGTTACAAGACCTGTATTAAGATTTAATCACAGGTATACTTATGAGCAAGGTGCGGATTTTGGATATATAGAATATTCCGGTGATAATTTAAACTGGACGACCATAACCGGTTTTACGGGAAACAGTGCCGGTGCATGGGAACAAAGGCAATTTGATGCAGGAACATTGAAAAACAATACTACCGGCTATATCAGATTCAGAACTGTTTCGAATGGAAGCACTCAACAGGACGGATGGCATTTGGATGATATAGAAATTTATAATAACACAAAGACAACTACATTTCCATTATTTGATAATGTAGC
>JARLHD010000089.1 GCA_031292435.1 Ignavibacteriaceae bacterium | reverse complement strand
CTCATCTAATTTAAAAGGGCGGATGATAGCTTCTATTTTTTTCATTTATTTCCCATGACAGTTTTTATACTTTTTGCCACTACCACAAGGGCAGGGATCATTCCTGCCTATTTTTTCTTCAACCTGAACCGGCTGGAGTTTTCCAGCCTGCTGGGGTTCACCCTCTGCAGGAGCCCTATTGCCGGACAGCCCGATATTAGTTGTTTCCTGTTTAGAGATAACCATCCTTCTGGCGGGTTGTCTTCTACGGGATTGAATTTCTTCTGGAGCCTGGGGAAAGAACTTGAAGGCAAAGGATACGACTTCATCCCTGATCTGTTCAAGGAGCATAACAAACAGTTTGAATGCTTCTCCTTTATACTCAACAAGAGGATCCTTCTGACCATATGCTCTAAGACCAATTCCCTCTTTCAGGTCATCCATTTCACGAAGGTGTTCTTTCCATTTATGATCGATAACGCTAAGTACTGCATATCTTTCAAGGCGAGCCATGAGATCACTTGTGATCATCTCTTCTTTTTTATTGTAGAATTCCTTAGAAGAGTTAAGGATTTTATCTTTAAGACCATCCTGACCTAATTCTTCAAACTCTTCCGGTTTAAGAGTTATATCTACCAGAAGATGAAGAAGGAGATCTTCTTTGATAGCATCAATCTGAACGTCATTGAAGTATCTTCCGACCAATTCGCCAAGATATTCATCGAGCATATCGAATATTTCACCCTTAAGACGATCGCCTTCAAGGGCGCGCTGTCTGCGGGTATAAATAACTTCTCTCTGCTGATTCATTGTATCATCGTATTCGAGCAATCTTTTTCTGATAGAGAAGTTATTCTCTTCAACTTTCTTTTGAGCGCGTTCAACGGAACGGGTTATAAGAGGATGCTGAATAACCTCACCTTCCTTAATGCCCATTCTATCCATAACGGAGGCAATCCTATCGCTTCCGAACAAGCGCATAAGATCATCTTCAAGAGAAAGGTAGAATTTGGTAGTACCGGGATCACCCTGACGACCGCAACGACCTCTTAACTGCCTATCAATTCTTCGAGATTCATGACGTTCTGTGCCAAGGATATAAAGACCTCCCCTATCGACAACACCTGCACCTAATTTAATATCGGTACCACGACCGGCCATGTTTGTTGCAATTGTAACTGCGCCAACTTCTCCGGCATGCTGGATAATTTCCGCTTCACGCTGATGTTGTTTTGCATTTAATACATTGTGGGGGATGCCTTTTCTTTTAAGCATTCTTGAGATAGTTTCAGACACTTCGACAGAGGTTGTACCAACGAGAACAGGGCGACCCTGTTTTCTTAATTCCTCAATCTGATCGATGACTGCGTTAAGTTTTTCACGTCTTGTTTTGAAAATAGCGTCATCTTCATCAGACCTTACGCAGGGCTGATTAGTAGGGATTACTACTACTTCAAGTTTATAGATTTCAAAGAATTCCCCTTCTTCAGTTTCAGCGGTGCCTGTCATACCGGCTAATTTGTTATACATCCTGAAATAATTCTGAAGAGTAATAGTAGCGAGGGTTTGAGTATCCTTTTCGACCTTAACGCTTTCTTTAGCTTCAATAGCCTGATGGAGACCATCGGAATATCTTCGTCCAGGCAGAACTCTTCCGGTGAACTCATCGACTATAGCAATTTTACCTTCTTCAGTAATAACGTATTCGACATCCTTTTCAAATAAAGTATAAGCTTTAAGGAGCTGATGGATAGTATGAATTCTTTCGCTGGCTACGGAATAATGCTGATAGAGGGCATCTTTTTTCCTGATTTTTTCAGGATCAGAAAGAGTTGAATCATTTTCGAATTTACTTATTTCGGTACCTAAATCGGGAAGGATAAAGAAGTCTTTTTCGATGCCACTACCGCGGGCAAGTTCCTCCCTTCCTTTATCAGTAAGGTCGAGGGTATTATTTTTTTCATCGATGACAAAGAAAAGTTCATCATCGATAATGTACATATTTTTAGCTTTTTCTCTTAAGAACTCCATTTCAGTGGAATTCATAAGTTTTTTATTAGCAGGCTCACTTAAAACTTTAGTAAGCTTATTACTTTTGGGAAGACCTCTATAAGCTCGAAACAATTGAATACCAGCTTCAGGAGAATTGGGATCTTCTTTTAATAAATTCTCAGCATCGGCAACTATTTTGGCAATGAAACCTGACTGCAGCCTAACGAGGCGTTCAACTTTAGGCTTCATTTCATCAAATTTCTGATCGTCTACATCAACGGCACCAGAAATAATTAAGGGAGTTCTAGCTTCATCGATAAGGACGGAGTCGACTTCATCTACGATTGCGAAATTATATTTTCTCTGAACCTGATTCTGCTTTTCGATGGCCATATTATCACGCAGATAATCAAAGCCGAATTCATTATTAGTACCATAGGTTATATCGCACCAATATTCTTTTTGCCTATCATCCGGGTTCATAGTATTGAGGATTACACCGACCGTAAGTCCATGGAATTTATAAATTTCCCCCATCCATTCGCTATCGCGCAAGGCGAGATAATCATTAACGGTTATAAGGTGAGCGCCCCTTCCTGTAAGTGCATTGAGATAAAGAGGAAGAGTGGCGACGAGAGTTTTACCTTCGCCAGTTGCCATTTCTGCAATTTTACCCTGATGAAGAACAACGCCACCCATAAGCTGAACATCATAGGGGACCATATCCCAGGTAATTTTATTTCCCGCGACAGTCCATGATTTGCCGACCAATTTCTGACAGGTAGCTTTAACGACAGCGAAGGCTTCGGGTAGGAGCTGGTCTAAGATATCTTCATATTTTTCATTGAGCTGATCTTCCAATTCAGCAAGTTCGTCGTACAGGGGCTGACGGTCAAAGTCCTCATCAGCTTTAAGGCGTTCTTTTAAATCTTCAATCTGCTGTCTAAGTTCAGCAGTATAATCCTGTATTTTTTGTTTGAATTCAACAGTTTTAGCTTTTAATTCATCTTCGGTAAGATCTTTAACTTTTTCATATTCTTCTTTAATTTCATCGACGACGGGCCACAGCAATTTAGTGTCTTTAGTATGTTTATCACCGAATATTTTTTTAATAATTTCCAACATTCCGGCTAATTACTCCTAGTAAGTGAACTTTAAAATTACATATTGAGTCCCTGAAATGCAATTGATATGATAATCATGTTCATGGCTTCAAATAAAACATTAGGGGATAATAATTCTCATGTTTGGGAATAGGGAGAGAAGCGGTAATTCTTAGATTTGGTAAAATGTTGGGAGAGGTTATACTGTAAATAGTTCAATTTTTAATGGCATAAGAATTGAGATTGTTGGTAGAAGTATTCTAATTAAGAATAACATAAACGGTACTGATTTTTAGCACTAAAATAGTTTGATATTATAGTGACCAAAAATGAAAAAGAGGAACTACTATTAATAGAGGGGTACTTTTTTTCTGAGACAGGCTGGAAATCTAAGGGGGAAAAGGGGGTGAGTTTGCATATCGAATAGTTAAACCCAAATTACCCAAGTCGCTTAAAAGTCGCTTTAT
>JARLHD010000009.1 GCA_031292435.1 Ignavibacteriaceae bacterium | reverse complement strand
ATTACCAACAAAGGGATAAAATTTATTGAACAAGATATCTTCAATTGGGAGATAAAGTCTTCCGCTTGCAATCCAGTCGGCATAAATAATATTAAATTTTCCATAGGGAGATTCGAATTCCTGGTCAATTCCAATTATATTTTTTCTATATTCTGAAAAATAATTTTCGAGAGTCATATTTTGCTAAAATAATATTTAAATAATAATAAATTTACGAAATATTAGTAGATTTATTGTAATAGGGAATCCTTTTGCAGAATGGGTTAAAATAAAAATATAGAGATAATAACGGTTCCAATAATTATCCATAGGGGATCTGATTTAAATTTAAGCAAAGCAATTAGTGACAAAGAAAAAATAAGCCATGTCTTCCAATCAAAAAGTGATTCTATTCCAAAATGAATGGTGGTAGAAACCAGAAGACCTATAAATCCAGATAATATCCCTTTCATGATAACATTTATTACCGGTAGCCTTGTAAGCTTTGTATGCACGTTATAGAGGATGAAGATTAAAATAAGTGAAGGGGTAAAGATAGCAATAGTTGAAGTTACAGCACCAAATATACCATAGACCTTATATCCAATAAAAGTAGAAGTGATTAATACAGGACCAGGGGTAATCTGTCCGAGGGCAATTCCATCCCTGAATTCAGGTAAAGTAAGCCAATGATGAATTGTGATAGTTTCGTGCTGAATAAGGGGTATAGAATTAAACCCACCCCCGAAGGCTAACATTCCAATCTTAAAAAAAGATAGAAACAGTTCCTGTAAGGCAGGGAAAAATAGCATAATAAACAAAATTCCCAAATTAGCAATAATGAAAACACTATAATGAGCTAAGTGAGAAACAGCGTTTGAAATTAAATCTTTTCGAAAATCATGCAATATAGATCTATCTATTTCCTGAACGACATCATATTCACCGGTAAAATAGTATGAGAGAAAGCCTAAAATCCCTGCATCAATTATTAGATAGACAAAATTTATTTTAAGCCAAAAAGAAAACGTAAATATAAGAACGGCGATAATGAAACCTTTATAATTGCGTGCAGAAAATTTAGGGAATACTGTTTTACCGAGAGTTACCACTGCATTAATAAGCAGAGCAACAACCATGGCACCCAGTCCTATAAAGAGGGATTTAACAAATGAGAGTTCCCTGAAATGAAAATAGAGATATGACAGGAAAGTAATAGCAAGAAAAGTTGGAAGTATAAAGAAAAATGAGACAACAAGAGCGCCGGTAACGTCCCTGAGTTTATATCCAATGCAAGCCATTGTAAGTATACCTGTTGCTCCGGGTAACAGTTGTGCAAAACTTATTACACCCAGGAATTCTTTTTCAGTAATCCATTTTCTTTCTGTTACAAATTTCTTTTTAATCTGAGTAAACATTGCGGGTCCACCATACGCAGTGGCACCCGTATAAAGACTTACTTTGATAAGTTCTTTTAAGGAGATTTTTTGCATTTACCTAATTACTGCAAATTTGCCGATTTTTGTCTCAACTTCATTATTAAAACTATCCAAGCGCACTATACGGTAAATATAAACACCACTGTTAAGAAGGGCATTATTTTCATCCCTGAGATTAAAGTCAACGCCTCCAGTAGTGGTACTGCCATCAATTTCGCTAATTCTTATACCGTTAATATTAAATATAATAATTTTTACTTTTGAAGGGAGGTTAGCAAAAGTAAGTTTCCCAGAGCCGTTATTTATTTTTACAGGGCTTGGATAAACATAAATACCTGACAAGTCCTGAGTAACACCGGTCAATACTATGTAGCTTCCTGTTTCGGGAGCAATTGAAAGACTGCCACTTTCAGAAGAAGAAACCAGGTTGTTTATTTTCAAACGGTATTGAATGCCGATTGAACCGACCGGTTTTTTCTTTTCAAGATTAAGATAAATTATCAACCTTGAAGGATCAATGTCCACGGATTCAATACTATTAGCAGGATCGAAAACATAATTGGATATATTTTTTGCAGATAAAGAATCCACCGGGAGATTAAATATAATCTTAACACGAAAAGGGTTAATAATTTCATGATTTGAAATAATTAAATAGGATGCAGCATTAACATTTTCTACAACAAATGAAATAGTGTCATTTTGAACCGGTGAATTATAAAAATCATTCAGATTACTTACTCCTACCTTATTTACTCCAAGAGGGAAATTATCCTTAAATGTAAGCAAATACGAAAATTGGGAAGCGGCAGAGATTGAGTTAGGATAAATTCCCGGCAGTAATTCGAAAGCTTTAAGGTTTTCAATCTTGGTTTTTATCTTTTGGCTGAATGTAACCAGAATTGATTTGGTGCTGCTATTTTCTATTGAAATAATTTTGGCAGGTTTATGGACATATACATCAATTACTTCAGAAAGGTTTGATAAGGGGAATGGCTTATCGGTACTATATGCTTTTAAAGAATATAAATAGTGAGTTGTATCCTTAACATTTAAATCATTATAAAAGGTACTATTTGTTGAATCATATAAAGCGAGGTTATTTGCAGACAGTCCACGGAAAATATAAAACAAAGGAGCGGGACTTTTCCATTGGACAATCACATGGTTAGAATCCAAACTATTTCCTGAGACAAATGAAGGCGGAGCAGTTTTATTTGCCGGACCAAATTCATAAAAGGTATAACCATTAGCGCCCTGCAGTCCAATTTCTTTAACTCCATTACGGTTAAGATCACCAGCAAAGATTGTTGAATTATTTGTTCCTTCTGAATAAAAAACAAGCTTATCGCTTCCTGCAGAATACTTAAATATATAAGTATAAGGGAAAACGCTTACAATCAATTCTGACCTATTATCATTATCTATATCAACAAATCTAATACTTTGACTTTCCTCTTGAACGGAAAAGCCAAACCCTGAAAAAGCTGATGACTGATCAACAAATATTTTATTAAATATTTCTGTGATTTGGTTGTTTTTATAACTATAGACTTTTAAAACAAATAATGGTGCGACACTATTCAGTCTATAAAGAACTGCAATATCATCAATACCATCTCCATCAAAATCTCCCTTTGTTATTGCGTTATTGGAAATGCTGGAAAAAGCATTTCCGGATATAACACTATCACCTTTTAGAAAACGTCCCTGTACGATATTATAACTTAATAAATCTCCATTATTATCCATATACCAGAGTTCCTTGTTGCCATCATGATTCAAGTCTGCTGTTATAACATCGTTTGTAATTCCTTTAGTCATACCCATTTTAATTTCAGTTGTGTCAAGGAATTGGTTGTTTTGCAACGTATCAAGAGTTGATAATGACAAATCAGAGTTAACTTTTCTTACAATATATTTATCGTAATTATAATTAGAGACAGTTTCAAAATTGCCGTCATTAAACAAATCATCACCGAAAATAAAGAAATAAGATCCTGAATCATTTTGAAAAACAGTATTAAAAGAAAATGTACCGAAGCTTTTTTGTTCGTCAATATATCCAGAGTACACATTGGTACTAATTATATCCGTTTTACCATTCTTATTGAGATCCTTAACAAATCTTGGGATTCTGTGTGTTAAAACGTTTAATGTATCCTGATTAAGTGTATTGTTTTGCAATTGATATAGGTAATAATATATATCATTAGCGGGAGTATTCGGCTGCAACAAAACCTCATTAGAATCGGCGGTTAGAAAACTAACAGGATCAGGGAAAAGTTCTCCACGGGGTAAAGTATAACTCATTACTGAATAGGACAACGGCTCAATATATGAATCAGTTTGGACTTCAAAATATTTACCATTATCCAAGGCAGTGTCTTTTAAACCAGCAAGATTCTCAGCTTCAAAAAATACTTCATAAACAGTATTAGGTTCAACCAAATTCTTAGGCATAATTCCGTAACTAAGCTGTTTGAAGAACTGATTATTAGTATTAAAACCATCAAGAGAAATAAATCTGAACTGAATATCCCCCTTTTTCCTATAAAACAATCTTGTTACCGAAATCTGATCAGTGTAAGCTTCTGCAACAATAGTTGATACATTACCGTAATATCCAGCCCCTATTCCTAAAACAGAAATCTGTGGTGGAGTTCTTATTATTATAAAATTGGATCTTTCTTCTGTGACTACACCAGTATTTAATGTAACTACGATACGTATAGTGTATACAGTATCGATCATTTCTTTCAAGTCCAACTGATAAATGTTTGCAGCTGTAACCTGATTCTTTTGACCGAGTAACATAGGCATCCATTGATCAGGATTATATCCCTGACCGATATACAAATCATATTTCACAAAATAGGGGGACATGATTGTGGCATTTATAATCAAGGAATCTTTATTAGTACCAAAGTCCCTGGAAGGAGAATTTATTTTTATTTGTCCCGGTGCCAAAACAGAAAGTGCTCTATACATGTTCAATCTACCGGCTCCGAATTTAGTATCCCAACCCGGATCGCCTAAATCATCAGATGTAGATTTTATTATCTGTTTTACTTCTTCATTTGTGAAATTTTTCTGGGAGAGGATTAAAGCTGCGGTAGCAGAAACAAAAGGAGCAGAAGCAGAAGTTCCGCTTTCGGTAAGGTATGTATCATTTAAACCCAATGAGACAATATCTGTTCCCGGAGCAACCAAGTCAATTGTTGAACCGTAATCTGAAAATCCAGCCAGATTATCATCCTCAGTAGATGCACCGACACATATTACTTCAGGATAGCCCGAAGGATAATGAGGCAGATCATTTCCATCATTGCCTGCACTAGCTACCAGAACAACGTTTTGAGAATATGCGTATCTTATAACATCCTGAAGCACCAGAGAAAAAGAATTGTCCCCCCAGCTCATGTTTATCACTTTGCATTTCATCTGGACTGCATATAAAATAGCTGCGGCAGCATCATCTTCCTGACCGTTTCCAGTGGGGTCAAATGCTCTGCAATTCAGTAATTTAACTTTTGGTGCTGCCCCAGCAATTCCAATCATATTATTTGTTTCGGCAGCTATAATACCTGCTACAAAAGTACCGTGGAAATACTGATCCATTGGATCGTTGTCCCAACCGAGATAATCCCCTCCTGTAGTATCAAACGGATAACCGACTTCGTCGACGAAATCCCATCCCATATAATCATCAATAAAACCATTGCCATCATCATCGATACCATTTGTTCTTTTATCCCTACCCTGAGCATCTAAACCAGTTTCGCCGGGATTTATATAAATTTTATTCTTAATATCCGGATGTGTGTAATCAATGCCTGTATCAACAAGACCAACCAGGATAGTATCAGAACCCTCGGTAATATTCCAGGCATCGAAAGCATGGATTTTGGTAAGAGCCCATTGTTGACTAAGAAGGCTGTCGTTAGGGACAATATCAACATGATATTTGTGGGCAGGTTCGATATATTCAATATCTGGATCACCTGCTGCCATCTGTAAAATGAAACTATTATCCTGAGTATTATTGAAAGTAACTTTAATTATCCTGCTAAGAGGTTCAATATTTTTACCAAAGCTTTTAGCAAAATAGTCCACTTTGAAATCAGCATTTTGCACAGAGGTTGAGGTAGTGGTGTTAATAATTTGTTTTTTAGAGATTTTATCTGCTAAATCAGATTTGCTAACATTGGCTTTATATTTAATAAAATAGGTTTGCTGAGAAAAGGTATTTATTGAATACAAGAAGAGGGGAAGAATGATGAGAAATCTATAATTCATAAATCTCCATTAGGATATATGTTTATTTTATATAAGATGAAGACAACCTGAGAAGCCCGGATGATAAATACCAGTTTAATAATTACTTAGGTAAAAATAAAAAAGAATACTCCATATAAAAAATATACTTATGGCGTATCTCAAGAAAGGTACAATTATAGGGTAATAAATCAAGTATTAAAACACCTAATTTGGATTATATTTATAAATATTCAAATAGGACAGGGGACAAAATTTGTAAGATTATTTTATAATTATCATCTTTTTAGTCATTCTCATACTACCTGAAATTAAAGAATAAAAATATATTCCAGATGGAATACTTCCGGAATTAAAAACAACTGAATATTCTCCGGGTGATTTGAATTCATTTACAAGAAGTGAAATCTGCCTGCCCATTATATCATTAACAATAATTCTGACATTATTCCCAGATGGAATAGAATACTTAATAGTTGTGGAAGGGTTAAACGGGTTAGGATAATTCTGCTGAATATTAAACCCTAAAGGCTTTATGCCAGGATTATTTTTTATTCCTGTAATGATTTGTATTCCCGAACCTTCTATAATTTTATAAAACTTATTCGGAATAATATTGGTAAAAACATCAACTTTACCCGATGGCCATTGAACTAAAACTGAGTCTATAACCGCAGCATTGGCAATACCAAAAGAGACTCTCAAATCATTTTCACTATTATAACCGTGCTGGGAATTTATTTCCCTTAACTGCCAGGTGTCAAGCCCATTCAGTTTTGCTTTAATCCTGACTTTAGTTCCTATAGCAGATTTATTAGAGGTTGTGCCAATACAAGTGAAGTTAACCCAGTTATTTCCTGAGTTGTTATTTTTATAAAGGAAATTATTAAGATTACCCCGGTTAGCAACAAAGAGATCAGGATATCCGTCGTTATCAAAGTCAGCCCACGCGGCGGCCATAGAATTTCCGACATCATTGACAATATCACCGGTAGTTATTTTGGTAAATGTATAATTTGGCGGCCCATCATTATGGTAGAGGAAATTCTTATTACCATTAAAGTTAGCGACAAAGAGATCGAGGTAACCGTCATTATCATAATCAACCCAGCTTCCACTAATCCCCCAGCTTATATCATTAACAATATCGCCAGTAGTAATTTTGCGGAAAGTGCCATTTCTTTCATTATGATAAAGGAAATTTTTAGTCCCCTGCTGATTTGCAACAAACAGATCGAGATAGCCATCGTTATCATAGTCACCCCAGGTGCCACTCATTGAAACTCCAATATTATCAACGACCGGATCAGAGGTTATTTTCCTGAAATAGCCATTCCCTTCATTATGGAATAGTTCATTTCCCAAATTGGGGTTAGCAATAAAAAGATCAGGGAGATTATCATTGTCATAATCACCAAAAGAGCATGTAATCGAAGTTGTGGATTCAGTGACAACAAGTCCAGTATCAATTTTAGTAAAAGTACCATTACCATTGTTTTTATAAAGAAACCTTTTACCCATAAAATTAACAGCATACAGATCTACAAAGCCATCATTGTTATAGTCAACCCAGCAGGCATCATTAGTTTCCCCCCCATCATTTGCAATTGAACCAGTCGTGATTTTCTGAAAAGAAGTTCCGTTTATATTTTTGAAGAGAAAATTATTTTCAAGATTCCTATTGGCGATGAAGACATCAGGAAATCCATCATTGTCATAGTCTGCAATAGTGGCACCATTTGAAATGCTGCTATCCTGAATTATATCTCCGGAAGTAACTTTTGTAAATGTACCGTTACCGTTATTCATATAGACAAAATTTCTTTGCTTAACGCCGGCAGCACCCCCATTGGAAACAATGAGATCAGGGAGACCATCATTATTTAAATCCACCCAGGCAACGCCAAATGATTCTCCCGCATCATTGACAGGAGCACCTGTCAATATCTTCGTAAACTGTTGAGGGTAAGTGTTCAGAACAAATAATATTAAAACTAATGTTATTTTAGCAACCATCGTATCTCCTATATATATGTGTTACAATATTTTTTAACTTAAAGTTCAATTAAGACCCTGCATTTCCTTATTAAATTGAATACTTTATTTTAACAAGACTAACTTTTTGATATCAGAATATCCACCTGATTCCAATTTATAGAAATAGATGCCGCTGGGAAGATTAAGTCCATTAAATTCAACACTATAATTCCCTTTAAAAAAATCTCCATTGACCAGAACAGAAATCAACCTTCCTAAGACATTATAGACTTTCAAAACGACTCTCCCATCAGAGGGGATTGAAAATTTTATCATAGTTAATGGGTTAAAAGGATTTGGATAATTCTGGTTTAATTGGAAAGTCAATTTATCAGAAGATTCATTCTGGACTGCCAAAACCCCAGTAAGGTGGAACCTAATAGATTTACTGAATATTGTTTGTCCAGATCCAAATTTTGACGTTATTAGGATAGGCTGTGTATAAATATCAAACCCGGATCTAATGATTGAGGAAGGGGAAACCGAGAATGTAATTTTCTGGGAATCAGCAGGGAGAATTTTGAATAGGGATGGTGAAACAGATATCGCAGTTTTCGGGTTTATATTCCCTAAGTTAAAAGCCACTACTACAGAATCGAACGCTGTACCGAGATTGTAAACATAAAAAGAAGTATCCTTTATGGAAGTATTTACGTTTATAGTGCCCATATCAAGTTGCGTTACATCAAGTTGAATATTGGGAGTAGGGATAGAACTTCCAGCAAGGGAAATTTTAACAGGCACAGTTGAGGAGTTAATAAAGAAATAGACTGTATCAATTAGAGTTCGCTGCTGAACAGGGGACCATTTGAATGTAAGAGAATCATTATTACCAGGAGATATTTGCAAAGGAACAGGAGTTAAACAGGAAAGTTCAGAATTTAAGTTCTGATAGAAATGGAGACTATCAATTTTACCTTTAGCAGCCCCGAGGTTAGCGAAGGGGATATATATTGATTTATTTCCACCCGGTAGAATAAGTCCGAAGCTGGCTGCTGAAACCGGAGAAAGAATAAATGACTGAGAGAAAGAAAGAGTGAAAGAACTTGCTGGTCCCCCATAGGCGCCAATATCATTTCTTACAGTTCCTTTTGAAGGAAGTTCAGCCAAATTTGGATTGCCAATCTGTGGAGGATCGTTATATGAAGCAGAAGGATTACCAGCATCTATACATGGCGAAGAGCCGGAAAGATAAAAACTACTATCTGTAAAAGATGGGTTAAGCGAGATATTTCCATTACCTGAAGCACCTTCTTCAAAGTCATTATACGTAATTGTACTGGAACCGGTGATTTCAACCTGATGCCCTGACACCTGAAGATTATTCCAAACGATATTATTATTAAACTGCAGGATAGAGGTTCCAGCCCAAATGCCGCCGCCTATACCGGAGGATCCAGTAAGAGGGTCGCCAGATGACATGTTCCCAACAATAGTATTATTTTCGACAATGTTAGGGAAGCTATTTGCTGCATTACGTGCATTTATCCAGATACCTCCCCCACCGAAGGTAGAAATACCGGCGACAGCCTGGAATACTTTATTCTGTACAATAATATTGTTCTTAACAACTGCGCCACCGCAATAGTTTAAAGTAATGCCGCCGCCATACATACCCCTGTTACTCATAATAATATTATTCAAAATATGGGGCGCGGCATCACCGCAGCGCAGACCGCCGCCGCCAGCGCTTGAAATACCGGCTGGTATTCTTATAGCTTCATTATTAATAATTAGATTAAATTTAATTGTAGGGGAAGCGAGAGCAGAGAGAATTGCTCCTCCTTCAACATATGTACCAGCACCATGTTCGTCGATCCATTTTGTACCAGTTCCACCCGTGAGAGTAAAACCTTCAATTACCGAAGTGGAATCTTCTTTATTAGCAAAAATAATGCAGCTTCCTGTATCGGGATTTGAGGGGGTACTTCCATTGATAATTGTTGAGTTTATATAGGAATAATTTCCAGTTGTTAGGAATAAACTAGCTACAATTATTTTCTTTCCCTTGAAATTAATGTTTTCGAAATATGTACCGGGGGATACCAAAACAGTATCTCCATTAATAGAAGCATTTATTGCAAGTTGTATTTTGGAATAATCTGCAGGGACATTTTTTGTGGCAGATGATACCTGTATGCATACAGATAGAAACAAAAACAGAAATATTGTCAAGGTTCTCATAATTTATCCTCATAATTAAATTTTATGGGACAAAAATATAATGAGTTAAAAAAATAATCGTCCTAATACATGAATCAGAACTCTTATTCCATAATCAGAACCAATTAACTTGCGATGGAACACCGTTTGCGGTATTGGGAAGGGGTTAAACCTGTTGCTTTTTTAAAGAATGTGTTAAAGACTGATTTTGAATTAAAGCCACACTCATAGAGAATTTCGAGGACAGTCTTCTCGATTCCTTCTTCAGAAGCTAATTGAGATTTAGCCTCTTCAATCCTATAGTAGTTGATAAATTCAAAGAAATTCTTATTTAATCTTTCATTTATAACCTGGGAAAGATACCGCGGTTGAATATCAAGTTTAGAAGAAAGTTCCTGTAAAGTGATTTCCGGCTCAAGGTAGGGCTTTTCTTTATCCATAAATTCCTTAAGCTTTTGAGCTATCTGATAACTTTGCTCAGGTAATAATAAAGAGCCGCTATATTTATTTTTCGCAGGAGATTCCATAGGTTCAATAAATAATTCAGGAGTAGTTAACCCTTTGTAAATGATAAGGTTTGCAAAAAGGAAATTAATTAATAATGATAAGAGATTCATTATCAATTCAGCTTCATCAGGAATAAATTCAAACTTCCCTGATATAAAGTTAATGATATCAACAAGCCACATGCATAAAAAAGCAATAACATTGAGTTTTAACCAATTAAGATTCATTTTTTCAAGAGATGAGTAGGCATTTGCAATTTTTTGTTGATAATTAGAAATTTCTTTTATTGAAGCAACCATATAGCAAAGAATCTGAATATGCATTGCAGACAAGGCATATTGAAATACAGAAAATGGAATTATCCAAGATGAAGTAATGCCCCGATGAATCAGAACGAAAAACAGATAGAGAATAAACGGAATAGAATGTAAAAAAAGTATAGTTCTCCCGGGCTGAACTTTCCTTGTCATTGTGACAGAATACCAATAAAGAGTTGGTCCGAATAGAAATCCGGAGTCTAACAAGAAGGTAGTTAAAGGACGGGGGTTTATACCAATATCCGCTGCAAATTCCCTTAACAAAAAAGCCAGAATAAAAATAGCATTAGAAAGTAAAAAGACAGAGAGAATTTGGAGTGATTTCCTTATCCTATTCCTTGTAGTGAGAATGAAAACGGAGAACAAAGTTAATTGTAAGAGGGTGATAAAGGCAATAATCGAGGTAACTGTATCTATTTTCAATTACGTAGTTATCAATTTTATTTTGTTGAATTCAATTAAGATTCATTAAATATTAAATTACAGAAAAAATTTAATAATAGATTTATTAAAATCTAAATATGAGGCTGGGAAATGTGATTTAGGTACTGAATTTTTGCACTAAAATAATTTAATAATATCGTGACTAAAAACGAAAAAGTTGAACTACTATTAATAGAGGGGTACTTTTTTTTCGAATTGAGCTGTAAAAATTACTGCTTTGAGATAATATTCAGGGAGATAGGGGACGAATTTACATATCGAAACAAAACCCATAATTATTCCAAACCGCTTTATACTCGCTTTATTCTTGCTTTATACTCCCTGATTAACTAAGTGTAGGGTAATTAGTAGGCATGATTGAAGAGTCCGGTGTTGGGAAAGGGAGAAGAAATTCCGATATTTGTATTAATATAAGAATTGGAGGAATGATGAAATTAACCCATCTTGATAATAAAGGAAAGGCGAAGATGGTGGATGTTTCTGAAAAGGAGAATAATCTAAGGACATCATCGGCAAGCGCAGAAGTAATACTTACGGAGGAAGCGTTTAAAGCGGTGAAAAATAATTCGGTGATTAAAGGGGATGTTCTATCGGTTGCGAGAATAGCAGGAATACAGGCTGCAAAGAAAACATCTGAACTTATACCACTCTGTCATAATATTTTTATATCCTCGGTGACAATCGAATTTGAAATTAAGGAAGCGAGCAATAGTATCTTAATAAAATCCGAGGCGAAGACAAACTCAGTGACAGGAATTGAGATGGAGGCATTGACAGCTGTATCTGTTGCGGCATTAACAATTTATGATATGTGTAAAGCGATAGACAAATCGATAACGATTAGGGACATTCACTTACTTTCTAAAACAGGTGGGAAGAGCGGAACATTTATTGCGGGGAAAGTTTAGAGTTGGATGGAAGTATTGGTGAATTAGGAATACCATAATGGATTTGAAAACCTTGGAGGATTAGGAAGACATTGAAAGAATAGGGAAACATTTAGAGTAGAGAACATTGAGGATTAGGAACATCAGAGGATAAGGGAACCTTGAGTGATTGAAAAAGGATTTGAACCCATGGAGAATAGGAAAATGTTGGAGTACTGAGAAAACCTCGGAGGTTTAGACAACCTCGGAGGAATTAGAAAATTTCATGGAATTAGGGAAACATTGAGGAATGTGAAAACGTGGGGTGAGGAAAACATTAATTTGTAGACAAAATAAAAATTAACATGATTAGTTACAGAGAAGCGAGAGAATTAATAGAAGATGAGATAGGAAAACTCAAGAGGAATATTATTGAGGTAAGCCTTGAGGATTCTGACGGATTAACATTGGCTGAGGATATTTATTCGGACATAAATATGCCGGGGTTTAATAATTCGAGCATGGATGGTTATGCGATTAATTATACGGATGGCAATAAGAGTTGGAAAATAAAGGGTGAGATACCAGCAGGAAATTTTAAGGAATATCCGATCGATATTGATTCTGCAGTGAGAATAATGACGGGGGGAAAGATCCCCTTGGATACAAATGCTGTAATCCCGATTGAGGACGTGACTGAAGATGGTGATGTAATAATATTAAAAGAGAATATTAAAGTTAACCCTGATCAGTATATCAGGTTCAAGGGGAATGATTTAAAAACCGGAGTTATTGCTTTAAAAAAGAACTCATTACTGAAGGCACAGAATATTGCACTTGCAGCGGCATGCGGAAAAACCAGATTAAAAGTATACAGTAAATTGAATGCAGGTATTATGGTAACGGGGGATGAGTTAGTTGAAATTACAGAGGACCCCGGAGAAGATAAAGTCCGTGCTACGAACCTCTATTCCCTACTTGCCGGTGCGATGGAAATCAATGTGAATCCTATTAATCTTGGAATTGTGAAAGATGATAAGGATTTACTTATGAGATCAATAACATCTGCACTACAGAGTGATATAGATATTCTAATTACATCGGGAGGAGTTTCGGTAGGAAAATACGATCTGCTAAAAGATATTTTTAAGGAAGCCGGTGTTGAAACTATTTTCTGGAGAGTAAATGTGAGACCCGGGAAACCT
>JARLHD010000088.1 GCA_031292435.1 Ignavibacteriaceae bacterium | reverse complement strand
GTAAATTCATCATTTGAGAAAGAGGAGAGTACATAATCGGCCATTTCACCTTTTCCGAAATTATTACCAATTCCGATCCTTAACCGAGGGAATTCATCCGAATTGAGGTGATAAATAATAGAATTTATGCCATTATGACCGCCGTCTCCCCCACCGATACGGATTCTGACCTTTCCGGTTTCGAGGTTTATATCATCGGCTATGACGAGAAAATCGTCTACCGGGGTATTATATTCTGTGATTGCCTGGAGAGCGGCTATGCCGCTATTATTAACGAAGGTAGACGGTTTTATAAGAGAAAAACCGCTTTGAGCGGTTTTTCCTTCTGCAAAAAAGTAATCGTTTTTAGAAGCAGTAAAGTGAAGAGAATTTTTTTGTGCGTATAGATCGAGAAGGAGGAAACCAGAATTATGCCTGGTTTGTGAATACCGGGTACCCGGATTTCCAATGCCGAAGATAACACGCACGGTGTATTATTTCTTCTCTTTTTCTTTTTCTTTCCCTTTGCCTTCTTCTTCTTCAGCTTTTCCTTTAGCAATAACTTCAGGTTCAACTGCGCCTTCTGCCAATTCTTCAACGACAGGTTCTTTTTCAACCTTAGGATGAGTAACAGTAACAACAACTGCATCCGCAGGAGAAAGGACAGTTATATTTTCAAACTTCAGATCGCCAGCGTGAATTGCTGCGCCTAGTTTAATATCGGTGACATCAACATCGAGGTGAGAAGGAATATCTTTCGGGAGACATTCAATATCAAGTTTATGAAGAACCTGCTGCAGAATTCCGCCTTCCTTAATACCGATAGCTGAGCCATGATATTTAATAGGAACTTCGAGCTGGAACATTTCACCTTTAACGAGACCCAGAAGATCGAAATGTACAACACGATCGGTAACAGGATCAAACTGAACATCCTTAATAACGCACTCATGTTCTTCGAGACCCTCAATCTTAAGGGAGATGAGATGAGTATCGGCTGTAAAAACGAAGGGGTTTAATTCCTTTTCAAGTACATCAATTGAAACCGGTTTACTATTCCTAAGGTAGAAAATACCGGGAACTCTTTTTTTATTCCTAACAGCGTTGAGCGCAGGTTTAGTAATTGTTTTTCTTTCAAGTGCATTTAGAACTACTTTTTCCATTATATCTCCAAGACTAAAAATTATCCTTTATCAATTTCAAACAGTGAGCTTATCGACTCATTATTAGATGTTCTTCTTATAGCTTCTGCGAACATATCCGAAGCAGATATTACTTTTATTTTATCTGAATTTCCGTCAAAGCGGATAGTATCAGATATATAAAGTTTTTCAAGTTCAGACTCATGAATTCTTTTAACGGCATCACCAGAAAAGACAGGGTGAGTAATTGCACCAAATATTCTGTGTGCGCCCTGCTGTTTTAATGCTTTGATAGCGCCAACGAAAGTACCTGCAGTATCAATAAGGTCATCCACCAAAAGAACATCTTTGCCATCAACATTTCCGATAATATTGACAACCTCAGCCAGATTAGGTTTAGGTCTTCTTTTATCGATTAAAACAAGGCTGGCGTGCAATCTTTTGGCATAAGCGCGAGCCATTTTAATTCCGCCGACATCAGGAGAAACGACTACCAGGTTACCGGAAATATCTTCCAGTAGAACGCTGAAAACAGAAGAACCATACAAGTGATCCAGCGGGATATCAAAAAATCCCTGTATCTGAGAAGCATGCAGGTCCATCGTCATAACCCGATCGGCGCCAGCGGTAGTGATCAGGTTAGCAACCAGTTTAGCAGTGATAGAAACTCTTGGCTGATCTTTTCTATCCTGTCTTGAATAACCGAAATACGGAATTACAGCAGTAACTCTTTTAGCTGATGCCCTTTTGGCTGCATCAATGAGGATAAGCAATTCCATAAGATTATCTGCGGGAGGATTAGTAGATTGGACGATATAGACATCCGAACCTCTGATATTCTCACCATATTTAACCCAGATTTCGCCATCACTAAAGCGTTTGAACTCGACAGATCCTAACGACTTTCCAAGTTTTTTAACAATTTTTTCGGCAAGTGGAACATTAGACAGACCGGAAAAAACCTTTATTTCACTTGATTCCATCGGTTATTATCAATTTTTAAATAGAAACTAAATATAAATAAAAGCGGCTGGTATGTCAATAATAGTTTTTAGAAGCTGTGCATCAGCCGGACAGTACCTTTTGGGGTTGGCGGATTAAAGACTAAGCATCTCTTTGAATTTGATTGCCTGACGTCTTGAAACTTCAATTTTGTTTCCGCCTTTAAGTTTTACAAGCAGACCGCCGTTAAGCCAGGGTTCAATATTTTCAATCCATTTAAGATTAACGATATGCTTACGGTTTGCCCTGAAAAAGACTTTATTATCGAGGCGTTCATCGAGATAATTAAGAGTTCTTAAAATGAGGGGCTTATGATCTTCAAAATAGAGGCGCACATAATTTCCTTCCGATTCAAAGAGGCGGACATTAAAAAGTTTTATAAACCAGCACCGCTCACCATCTTTAACGAAAACCTGGTCATCTTCAGAAAGGACGGGCTTATCTATTACGGCGAGAGTTTCTTTCCTGTTTTTCTCGACTAGTTTTTTTACAGTATCTTCAAGGCGTTGGGGTTCGATAGGTTTAAGCAGATAATCCATTGCATTGAACTCGAATGCTTTAAGGGCATATTCATCATAGGCAGTTGTGAAAACGACAGTTGGAACAGAATCCAGTTCTTCCAACATTTCGAAGCCATTCTTTCCGGGCATCTGAATATCGAGGAAGATAATATCGGGCTTGAGGGCATTTATTTTATCAATGGCATCGGCAGCATTTACTGCTTCACCTACTATAGAAATTTCTTTAAAAGGAGAAAGCAGGCGTTTAAGTTCCACCCGAGCCAACCTTTCATCGTCAATTATTATTGCTTTCATTTAATGTTCCTCCGATTGGGATTTTTATTTCTGCCAAAACTACGTCAGGTGATTCATTTTTAATTGTGAAAACAGCTTTATCGCCATAAAGAAGATTCAGTCTTTGTTTTGTATTATCGATACCGAAGCCCT
This sequence comes from Ignavibacteriaceae bacterium, assembly GCA_031292435.1. Taxonomy (GTDB): domain Bacteria; phylum Bacteroidota; class Ignavibacteria; order Ignavibacteriales; family Ignavibacteriaceae; genus Fen-1301. Next base: position 13,099 of record JARLHD010000088.1, on the reverse strand, counting down.
TAGAATGGCGCAAAGAATCCTCATCGATTTGTCCACTATTCTTAATCTGAATAACCAGATATGAACCATTCATTTTTGAATTAACGGATATCTTTCCTCCTTCAGTTCTTTTAGTAACGCCGTGTTTAATTCCGTTTTCAACAAGGGTTTGAATCATCATAGGAGGAATTTCAATTTTACCGGATCGAGGATCGATCACAAGTTCATAATTTAATCTTTCTTCGAACCTTACAGATTCGAGTGCGAGATAATCGGTAACCGTTTGGATTTCTTCTTCCAGCGGAACTGTTTCATTTCTTTCCATCTTAAGGGAATAACGAAGAATATTTGATAGCCTAGTAAGGGCAGCTTTTGCATTTTCAGGATCCTCCTCGATCAGGGCTCTAATGCTATTCATAGCATTAAACATGAAGTGAGGATTAAGCTGGGACTTAAGAGTTTTGAGTTCAAAATCTTTTACAGCAGCTTCCCAGATAAGAGACTCTATCTCAACCCGTTTATAATTTTCAAAAAGGTGAACAGAAAAATATATTAATGACCAGAGCAGAATGACGCTACTAAGGTTTGCGGTCCAAACAAAGGGGGTCCCAATTTTTACTTCAGAAAGAGGCATAACTCCTGTGAAGTATTGGGCTGCGAAATAGAGTACGAACAAAATAATACCAATAACAAAACTGGAAAGCAGGATGCGGGGTATTATTTTTTTAAGAGGCAGGTAGACCCAAGAATATTTTTTAATAGTTAGTCTCAGCAGGTGAGTAAGAGAGAGTCCCGAAAAACAAAGGAAGAGGAAAATGATTATTTTTTTCCAAAAGAAGAGATCAAAAGAAAGCATTCCAATAATATTCAATAATGCCCAGACAGACCATCCCGTAAGCTGGCAAATCCAATATACCCGGTTCCTATTATTCATAAATAAAGTCTGATTCATAGAAAAGACCTTAGGAGCAATTGGAATACTTTTTTTGCTATCAATATTTATCGATTTTATTGTCATCTAATATAAACGTATCGGACTAAAAATGAAATTATTATTAATTAATCAGAAGGATAATAATTTCTTAATGGAACTTAGTTTTATATTGAGTTATCGGGACAAATAATATTATTAATGGCGGTATAAAATGATAGGCGGAATTATAATCCGATATAAAAACCGATAATAATAAAACCAGATACGTTGAGTAATAACTAGAGACTCAGAATATCATTATAAATGATAAATGCCATAAGTAGAAGGAGAATAACGAAACCGGCATTCTGAATGCCGATCTTCACCTTAATTGGAATTTCCTTTTTAGCTATTCCCTCAATAATTATTATAATGAGATGACCCCCATCCAGGACAGGGAAAGGCATAATATTGATAATTGCAAGGCTAAGACTTAAAAGGGCAAGGAAGTAGAGAAAACTTCCGATTCCGCTCCGGGCTGAAGAAGTAGCGACCTGAGCAATTTTTATAGGACCTCCGAAGGCTTTACCGAAAGCAATCTGACCTTTAAAGACCTTACCAATCATACTGAAAGTAAGGTCGGTCATTTTTGCGATATCAGTATAACCCATATAAATGGAAGTGAAGAATCCATAGGTTTTCACCTCAACAGGACCAGTGAAAATATTTCCTATCATAGCTCCAATTTTGCCATCATTACCCGGAGCAATGGCGAGGCTGACGGTGTCCTTACCCCTAAGAACCTTAAGCGGAAGTTCTATTCCTTTATTTGCAGAAAAAATTTGAACTGCCTGTTCTCTACTGAACAGGGGTTTATCTTTAGCCTGAAGAAGAATATCGCCTGCTTTTAAATTTGAATGCTCAGCGGGGGTATGGTGAAGAACTTCTCCAACAGCAGGGCGTTCCCCTTCCTGAACCAGATATACCATTTCGGCAGATTCGGTGTCAGGAATTCTTTTTCTTAGAATTTTAAGATCAATAATATTATTATTTCTGTTTATCTTAACGTTAAGATTTTCCCCTAAGGTATGTATAAAGATCTGGGCAATGACTTCATCCCAGTCTTCAACTTTTTTATTATTAATAGAAATAATTTTATCACCAGTTTTAAATCCGGAAGAATCAGCAGCAGAATTAGGTTCAACAAAAGCTATTGTAGTTGTCTTAGCAATTTGTTTTCCCTGGAAAAAATTAGCTCCCCAGAAAATAGTCCAGGCAAGCAAAAGGTTCATTGCGACGCCGGCGCATATTACAATAACCTTCTGCCAAACGGGTCTGGCGCGGAATTCATACGGCTGCGGAACTTCGTTAGCGAATTTAGTATCAAATGATTCATCTACCATTCCGGCAATTTTAACATAGCCACCGAGGGGCAGAAGGGAGAGCCTATAGTCGGTATGACCCTGACCATCAAAATCCTTTGGGAGTTCCCCGAAAGTAAATCCGGTAATTTTATTCCATCCGAATAATCTTTTTCCGAAACCAATGGCAAAAATATCAGCTCTCATGCCACATAATTTAGCTGCAGCAAAATGACCGAACTCATGAACAAAGACGAGTATGCCAATAGTTATGGCGAAATAAATAACATACGACATTTACCGAGTTACTCCTTTTTGTGAAACCTGACGATAAAGTTCAGGAATAATATAAAATCAAAAATAGTTAAAATTAGTGTTTATAAAGAATTTTTGAAAAACCACGGGTAAATTAACTTAAACCTGCAGCAAATTCTCTTGTCTGCCTATCACATTGAAAAATAATATCAAGATCCGGCTGGGTATTGTGTTCAATCCTTTCGAGAGATTTATTTATGATATAGGGAATCCTTGAAAATTTGATATTCCCCTTGAGAAATTTATCAACTGCAATTTCATTAGCCGCATTAAGAACACAGGGGGCATTACCACCGGAGTCGAGCGCTGAATAAGCAATTTTAAGACATTCAAACTTATCCAGATCAGGTTCAAAGAACGAAAGTTGTTTTATAGAAGGCAGATTAACCCTTGGATTATAGTTTTGTAATCGATCGGGGTAAGTCAGGGCATATTGAATCGGGAGCTTCATATCGGGCAAACCGAGTTGGGCTTTGACAGAGCCATCGACGAACTGTACCATAGAATGAATTATAGACTGGGGATGGATTACAACATCAATTTTATCCTGTTGAATATTGAAAAGCCATTTAGCTTCAATAACTTCGAGACCTTTGTTCATCATTGAAGCAGAATCGATAGTAATTTTATGCCCCATTTTCCAATTTGGATGATTTAAAGCCTCTTCGATAGTAACATTAAGGAAGTCAGCTTTTGTTTTATTGAGAAAAGGACCGCCAGAAGCAGTTAATATTATTTTTTCGACCTGATTCAGATTTTCCCCTATCAGACACTGGAATACGGCACTATGTTCAGAATCAATCGGTAAGATCTCAGCGCCATAAAGTTTTGATAATTGCGTAACCAGTTCGCCAGCGACAACCAGAGTTTCCTTATTAGCTAAACCGATTCTTTTACCCCGTTTGATTGCCTGAATAGTGGGTGCAAGTCCAGCGGAACCGACCATAGCACCAATAAAGATATCATAATCGCAAACAGATGCAGCTTTGGACAAGCCGCTGATGCCAGAAAGGACTTCTATTTTACCTTTTAATTTTTTTCTGAGCTGTTCAGCGGGTATTTCCTCTTTTACTACCACACATTCCGGATGAAATTCTTCGATTTGGGGTTCAAGAACATCTATTCTTGAATTGACCATTAGGGCGGTAATTTGAAATTTACCCGGTAAACTTCTAATTACGTTCAGCGTATTTATGCCTATCGAGCCTGTAGAACCAAGGACTAAAACTTTTTTCATATTTATTTTTAAGGTAGTAATAAAAGTAAATATTAAAGGGTTCTTAATCAATGATATTGAAGGAGCAAAAATAATTTGATAAACTATGAATACTAAGGATTTTACTTATTTTTGAAGGGTATTGATATTTATCACAATTATTTATAATTTAACTTGAAAACCAATATTTCTTTTTAAGATAAAATGGCATATAGAGTTGTTTCATTATTAAGTCCTTTTGGGATTTATAAATATTATCTCGAAAAAAGGATTAAGCTATTCATTTTCAGCATATGGATTCCGGTAATTAAAATTAAATTACCTTTTCCCCGCAGAATATTATTCCAATCAAAGGATGAAGCAAAATCATTCTTTGGCTGATAAAGCTCAATTATTTATACAAAATCCTATCTTACTTTTATCCTTGAATCATTTTTTTAATTTACTATCTTTCCTATTATGGTGAAAATACTTTGTTTCATTCTTATTATAATTGCGGGTGCGGGGTTTAGTCAAAATTTTAATGATGATAACAATCGTTACATATTGGGGGAGAATTATGAACAATCCGGATATCCTGAAAAGGCGAAAGAAATATACGAGGATCTTTACAATAGAAACACTTCGAACTTTCAATATTTTATATCATTAAACCGAATATATGTTTTATTAAAGCAATATGAATCATCAGTTAAATTATTAGAGCAAAGGCTTTCAATCAGTCCTCAGGACATAAACATATATGGTTTGCTTGGAAGCACATATTATTTAATGGGGAATGAGACAAAAGCATATTCAACGTGGGAGGACGGGTTAACCAAGCTGTCACCTAACGCGCTTAATTACAGGCTGATTGCAAACTATGCAATCGAAAGGAGAGATTTTGAAAAGGCTATTGACTTTTTAAAGAGAGGGAAAAAGATTTCCGACGATCCGGTCTTATTTTCGTTTGATCTTGCAAACCTCTACTCATTAACCATGCAATACAAAGATGCGGCAGAGGAATATTTATTTATAATTCAACGGAAGCCTGATCAATACCCCGCAGTACAGGCAAGAATATTATCGTATATAGATAAGGTAAACGCGCTTCAAACTACAATAGATGTATTTGAGAGAAAAAGGGATGATGAAAATATTAACATGAGTCATTTACTCGCTTCATTATATATGCAAGGAAAGATGTATGATAAGGCTTTTGATATTTATTCTGAAATAGATTCCAAAATAAAATCAAACGGAGTTACGCTATTGAATTTTGCCCAGGACCTATATAATGAAAAACAATATGAAATGTGTATTAAGGTATTCAGAGAAATAATCAGCAAATATCCATCATCACCGATCATATCTAGCGCAAAACTTGGTTATGCCGAGACTCTTGAAGCAAATCTTGATGCTGAGAAAGACAGCGAATCCAACTGGAGACCGTATTCATTTAATAAAACAGGTGATCCTAAAAAAGTAAATGAAATAATTTCAGCTTTCAATGAAATAGTTAAAATTTATCCCCAATCTGAACAAGCACAGGAAGCATTATTAAGAATAGGGATATTAAAGAATTCGAGATTAAATGATTCTGAGGGGGCTAAAGAAATTCTTGATCAATTGTTAAAACAAGGGATAGATGCCAAATTTTTAATTAAATCTTATGAAGAGCTGGGAGATATATATCTGGAGGATGGCAATTTAGATAAAAGCAAAGAAATGTTTCAAAAACTAATTCAGACCAACAGCATTCCAGAGGAAGAGAAAAATTATGCCCGGTATAAAGAAGCCAGAATAAGTTTTTATGAGGGTAATTTTCCTATTGCAAGGAATTTACTGCAAAACATTATCAGTAAATACAAAGATAATAATTCAAATGATGCACTGGAGCTGTCTTTAGTTCTGAACACAATGATGAATGATTCGTCTAACCTGGTGATATTTGCTAACGCAGAGTTGTTATCAGAACAGAAAAAATTCAGTGAGGCAAGGGAAAAATACCTTATAATTGCACAAAATCCGCAGGCTTTTGTACTTCAGAGCTTAGCAAAATTAAGAATGGCAGAGATGGATCTGGCTATGGATAACTACGACTCATCGATGAAGGTGTTACAGGAAATAGTGGATGAAAAAGAGAAGAACATTTATTCAGATAAAGCTTTATATTTGCAAGGAAATATTTATCAGTTTGCTAAAAAAGACAGCCCCAAAGCCATCGAAATATACGAAAGCTTGTTAGCAAAGTTCCCAAACTCAATATATCTTGATGATGCAAGGGCTAGAATAAATAAATTAAAAAACAAAATAAGTCAGAGACCAGAATGGCAAAGAGACAGAACCATAAAATCGTAAAATGTTCATTTTGCGGAAGAGACGGAAGTGAAGTAGGCAGCATGGTTGCCGGACCTGATGTATATATATGTGATATCTGTATAGGCAGCAGTGTAGATATACTTAAAAATAATCTTGCTGCATATAATAATAATAAAACCAAGGGGTACCAGGTTCATACTCCCGAAACGATTAAAAAGACACTGGATGAATATGTAATAGGTCAGGACAAGGCTAAGAAAGTTTTATCAGTAGCTGTATATAATCATTATAAAAGGATTAATTCAAAAGGTTCATTCTTTGAACTTGATGATGTTGAAATTGAAAAGAGCAATATTCTACTTATCGGTCCAACCGGTGTAGGAAAAACACTTTTAGCACAAACACTTGCAAAGATATTGGATGTACCATTTGCAATTGCGGATGCAACGACACTAACTGAAGCCGGTTATGTAGGAGATGATGTTGAGACAGTACTTGTTCATTTACTGCAAGCTGCAGATTACAACCTGGACCGTGCTCAGAAAGGGATAGTTTATATTGATGAGATTGATAAGATTGCGCGTAAGAGTGAAAGCACTTCGATAACCAGGGATGTTTCGGGTGAAGGAGTTCAGCAAGCATTACTTAAAATCCTAGAAGGAACTATTGCCGGGGTTCCACCCAAGGGGGGCAGGAAACATCCTGAGCAGAGCTTAATAAATATTAATACAAAGAATATTCTTTTTATAGTTGGCGGAGCTTTTGACGGGATAGACAAGATCATTGCGTCAAGAATAAATAAAAACAAAATGGGATTCGGATCAGATCCGCTAAAAGACAAGACAACGGAAGATGATCTATTAAGATTTGTATTGCCAGAAGATTTATTACGATACGGGCTTATACCTGAATTAATTGGAAGAATACCGGTATCGGCGCCTCTCAAATCATTATCAAAGGAGGCGTTGAAATCTATTTTAACAGAGCCAAAGAATGCAATATTAAAACAATATAAAAAACTGTTTATAATGGAGGGCATTGAACTGGAATTTGATCCATTTGCAATTGATGCTACTGTAGAAAGGGCAATGGAGAGAAAAACGGGAGCCCGTGCGTTACGTTCAATAGTAGAAGATTTTATGCTGGATATTATGTTTACATTACCCGATAAAGAGAATGTAGACAAATGTATAATTACAAAAGATGTTGTTGAAAATAATGCAGAACCGATTTTCCTTGAGGCAGACAGAAAATCAGCATAATTAAGATTATTTTCTAATCCGGCGGTCTGTTTATCAGACCGCCTTTTTTTTAAAGGCAGATGTTCAAGAGATTATTATTTTTCGTTATCATATTAGCCGGTATAGGATATTCACAGAATAAAATATTCATATACATGGATTTGAAGCAGACCGATCACTTAAGAGCTTACGGAGTAACATTTAATGCTCTTAGAAAAGGATTAAAAGCAGACTGGCTTCTTAATTACCGGGGGGGCTCATTTTTAATAGATTACAATGACCAAGTTGCAAATGAATGCAGGGTTGACGGAGTAGCATTTGACCAGATATCGGCTTCCCAGGCTGCAGAAATATATTCGACAGTACAGCGGGACGATAATAACATGGATGTAGTAAGACTAGAGAAAGCGCCTAAAATAGCGGTATATGTTCCGCCTAATTTTAATCCCTGGGATGATGCAGTAACGCTTGCTTTAGATTATGCAAAGGTACCATATGACAAGATATGGAATGATGAAGTTTTGAGAGGGGACCTTTCCAAATATGACTGGCTGCATCTGCATCATGAAGATTTTACAGGACAATATGGTAAATTCTATGCAAGTTTCAGTAATGCGCAATGGTATATTGATGCACAGATGGCATATGAAAATGACGCAAAGAAAAACGGTTACAAGAAAGTATCTGTTATGATGAGAGATGTAGCTACTGATATAAAAAACTTTGTAGGAAACGGAGGATTCTTATTTGCGATGTGTTCGGCAACCGACTCATATGATATTGCATTAGCAGCTCATAACACTGATATCTGTGCACAGATGTATGACGGGGATGCTGCTGATCCGGATGCACAGAGCAAACTTGATTTTTCAAATACACTTGCATTCCAGAATTTCAAACTTGAGATGAATCCTTATATATATGAATACAGCAGTATTGATGTTCAGCCAGCTGAGATTGGGAGCCAGGAGAATGATTACTTTACATTATTTGAATTCTCAGCAAAGTACGATCCTGTACCAACAATGCTAACTCAAGATCATGTAAATGTAATTAAAGGATTTATGGGACAGACTACAATGTTTCATAAGGAATTAATTAAACCATCTGTTATTATACTTGCAGAACGAGAAGGAACGGATCAAGTAAAATATATTCATGGTGATTATGGAAGAGGCACTTTCACATTTTACGGGGGGCATGATCCAGAAGATTATCAGCATGTAGTAGGGAGTCCACCGACTGATCTTTCCCTGCACAAAAATTCTCCCGGATACAGGTTAATATTAAATAACATACTTTTTCCTGCGGCTACAAAGAAAAAGCAGAAGACATGAAAAAGATCAACATTAAAAACGTTGCAGAAGAATATTATATTGGAAAGATAGTATGTGTAGGAAGAAATTACACCGATCATGTAATTGAATTAGGAAATGAAGTACCGGAGAAGCCGATATTGTTTTTAAAACCCTCATCTGCTGTTATTTTTTCGGGAGAGAATATTAAATACCCAAGTTATTCAAAAGAAATGCATCATGAAGCAGAATTAGTTCTGTTAATCGGGGAAGAATTGAGTAATGCCGATGAAACTGAATCGGGAAAAGCAATTGCAGGGTATGCCGTAGGACTTGATATGACACTTCGTGACATACAAAATGAGTTAAAGAAAAAGGGACATCCTTGGACAATTGCAAAATGTTTTGATACCTCGGCAGTACTATCCGATTTTGTATCATCAAAAGAATACAAGCTAACTTTAGATGAACAAATCTCTTTAAGTGTTAATGGAGAATTACGCCAGAGAGAAAAACTGAATCAAATGATCTTCTCCCCTTCTCAACTTGTACAATATATTTCCTCAATTATGAAACTTGAAAGAGGGGATATAATTTTTACCGGTACACCTGCGGGAGTGGGGAAAGTAAATAAAGGGGATGTGTTAAGAGCTGATATTAAAGGAGTGGGGGAACTTACCTGCAAAGTTGAATAATTTGTTTTTACTTTTATTAGTTTTACATAACAAAACGGAGTATTTATGGATCATAAACTTGTTACCACAGCATTTACAATTGACGGATACAAGATTTCCAAAAATCTTGGTATTGTAAGGGGAATTGTTGTAAGATCCCGTTCATTATTAGGCACGATAGGAGCTTCTTTCCAGACTATATTGGGAGGAAATATTACATTATGGTCAGAGCTTTGTGAAAAGACGCGCATAGAATCTTATGAGATAATGATAAACCATGCTGAAGAGTTAGGCGCAAATTCGATAATAGGATTCAGGTATGACGCAAATGAAGTTGCGCAGGGCGTAACTGAAGTACTTGCATACGGAACAGCGGTTGTGGTAGATAAAATTAATTCTTAAAAAGAGATAAAGGTTCAAGAGCCCGAATATTTTTATCAGGGACAATTAATTTTGTGACTAATTTAGTGTTGTGTTATAGTTCGGGATCGTCATTATTTTTTTCATCATCATCATCCTCATATTCCCATTCATATTTAATTGCGGGATCTGAATCTTTATATAGAAAAGCACAGAAAATCCCTAGAATAGAACCAAACAAGTGAGATTCCCAAGAAACGCCGCTATCAAGAGGGAGTACTCCCCATATTAAACTTCCATATAAAAATGTAACCAGTAATGCCAGAGCGATAGCCCTTGTATCTCGTCTGATTATACCGCTGAAAAATAAGAAAGTAACAAATCCATATATTATACCGCTTGCACCGATATGGTAGGCTTTACGAGCAAATATCCAGTCAAGGATATCAGTCCCAAGATAAATTATTATCATTACCTTATATGAAGCATGTCGATAAAAATAAATTATTCCGGTTCCAAGGAATAGAATGGGCAGAGAATTAGAGAAAAGGTGTTTTATATTTGCATGGATGAGAGGGGCAAAAAGTATACCAGGAATTCCTCTTATACTACCAGGTAATATTCCGAATGATATAAAGTTAATATTAAAAATGATTTCTGATAGTTTAATAACCCAAAGGAGGAGTACAAATCCAACAGGAAGAATTAAGCTTGAAATAAATTTCTTTTTATCGTCCATTGCCTGGCAAATCATTCCCCGATTTTGATATTATCCCCCCAGATCTTTTTTGGCTGATATACCAAGCGGCAAACCAGCATAGAGCCGCCCAGGCTAACCCCAATGACCAACCACCAAGAACATCTGTAGGGTAATGGACCCCAAGGTATATTCTACTGATGCCTATAATAAAAGACAGAAAGACAGCGACAATTATAATATAAATTTTATCCCTCCAACGAACCTGTAGCCGTGCAATTAATGAAGCCAGGGATAAATATACGATAGCGGACATCATTGAATGCCCGCTTGGAAAGGCAAATGATTTTTCCTGCATAAGAGTCGGGATAATTTGCGGCCGTATCCTTCCGAAGAACTCTTTAAGTTCCAAATCCATTACAGCTCCACCAATTACGGCAACAAGCACCAGAAACAGCATACTATATTGTTTTTGTAGAATAAAGTACCCAATTACAAAAATAATTATCAAGAAGACAACGGTAGGACCTCCTAAAGAGGTAACATCCCTCATAACTTCAAACATCCACACCGGACCAATAGGACGGGCAATTTTACCAGGCACTCTAAATGATCTTAGAATCTGCAGATCGAACTGATCGGAAGACCCCCTGCTTACAAGTCCAGCGATTATTATAAATCCAACAGTACCGACAATTATTGCAATGACAGCAATCAGGACTTTGATTTCAATACCGAAAAAGGATTCTAATTTAGATTTAATTCCGGGCATTATTTTATTCACCAAAAAACATATTGAAATCTAAATAAAATAAATGAATTAATTAAAATGTGACCTATGCAGGAGAGAAACCGGGATTATAGTTATTTTTAAGTTAAATAAAGTCCCTGAAACAATTTAATTGTTTAAATTTATTTATAGAATTATCATAAATATTTAACCATATAAAAGGGATTCGAATGAGTAAAGAATACCAACCAGGTGAAGAGGGATATATTGAGGAGCCTTCAAAACTTGATATAATTCCGATCTCGCGTTATGAACCAATTAAAAGATGGATTCCTTCGTTGATCATTCTTCCCATAGCATTATATTTTACATTAAACCGAGGGCAATACGGGATGATAGATAATGCTGATTTAGTGATACATGAAGCGGGGCATTTCTTTTTTTCATTTTTTGGCAAATATATTTATACGCTTGGGGGAGCGCTGATGCAGATACTTCTACCCAGTCTTATTTTATGGTATTTTCTTAGTAATTATTACAAGACCGGGATGCAGTTTACATTATTATGGCTGGGGCAGAACTTTGTAAACATTAGTGTATATGCGGCAGATGCGAGAGCGCAGGCCCTTCCTCTTTTGGGAGGCAATTCAGTATACCACGATTGGCACTATCTACTTGGTACGATTAATTTATTAGAATATGATCAAGTGGTGGGTTATATTATTTTTGGCATCGGCATACTAGTTTTTTTGACGGCTGTTTTATTGCCTCTAATAATTCGTGATTAAATAATAATTTAGAGATCAGAGTTTTATAATATGTTGAAGAAAACTGTTTTAATTATTTTCATATTTGGTATAATGATATGTGCTCAGAACGGGCCGGTTAAATCGTATTATCCTGATGGGAAAATTCAATCCGAAATAAACTATGTAAATAAGATAAGGGAGGGGTCCGCTAAATTTTATTATGAAAATGGCAATCTAAGGCAGGAGTTTTCATACATAAACGGAAAAGTAGAGGGATTGGTTAAGGAATATTATGAGAGCGGGAAATTAAAAATGACCTATAATATTGAGAATGGTAAAAAAGAAGGACGAGTTTCAATATTTAAAGAAGACGGCACATTTCTGACTGACATGCCTTATGCAGGGGGGAAGAGAGTAATTGAAAACTTTCCAATTGTTGAAGAATCACCGGATACCAGCATAAAGAAATCCGGTAATCCTAAAGAGGAGAACAGTGATTATATTCCACCTGTATTAGCAGAAGATACAATAAAGGCGGACTCCATATATACTACGGCAGAAGTAATGCCTGAGCCGGTGGGGGGCATGGAAGGAATATATAAAAGAATTGTTTATCCACAACAGGCAAAAGACAATAAGATTGAGGGCACAGTAAAAATTCAAGCAGTGATAAACCAATCAGGGGATGTAACTGATGCCAAAATTGTAAATGATATTGGTTACGATTGCGGTGAATCTGCAAAGATTACAATTTTTTATACCAGATTTAAGCCCGGATTACAGAAGGGGAAACCTGTAATGACAAGGATAACAATACCTATCGAATTTAAATTACCTAAAGAGGGGAAAAAGTAAAGGGCTTGCTGGCAAATAAGAATTTAATGTTTATTTCCCGGTGATGTTTTTTATATTATCCGGTTTAAAACGAAAAATTCTGAACATAGAACTCATATCAGTATTGGGGGGATTGATATCGATAGTGTAATTGGGGAATTCTCTACGCAGATTATAATTCTTCCGCAGGTTATCGAAATATTTACCAGGGTTATCCGCAGTAAAGACGCCTCTAATATTTTTATCATCTGAACTTATTTTATAGACATGATCAAGGGCATTAAATAATTCCATTTCAGGGGAGGAGTTTCCATTTATTCTAATTAAAGGATTTATTGCGGGGGGAATAACCGGCTGCCATTCAATTTTTTTATTTAAGAAAGTGCACAGAGCATTATAGAGAATAACGGTTCCGTTAATTTTGCCTTCATAAG
>JARLHD010000008.1 GCA_031292435.1 Ignavibacteriaceae bacterium | reverse complement strand
TAATAGTAATCATCAAATCAATTCCAAAAAAGGTATTATTTAGTCAAGAATCCAAAGAATTGAGGATAAATGAGAAGTAGTGATATGCTAAATATCAATCGTAAGTTTTTATTCACGTTAATGTGTTGTTAAACAAGTATTCATGAGGAGATAATATTTTTAATTAAAATTTTTATATTTAACTTAAATCGAAAAATATAAGAAAGGCATGTTTAGCTTACTAAAAACATTACGAAAGAGAGTGGTATTAAAATGGGATCATTTTACCAAAAATATTACCTGGATAGAAAGGGGTATTGATTTCCAACATAAAAATTTTCCTATTCCTCTAAAGATTTACGACTATATATTTCGCTTTAATTTCATAAAAGTGTTCTTTAATTTTTATGGGTATCATGTATGGAGAGCACAATATAATAAAAGGGAAGGAAATCATTTAAGTTACTGGACCAGTAAAGAATCATTATACTGGCATTTCTGGCGTCAGACTGACAAGAACGGGGATATTCAGCAGATATTAAAGATACCAGGAATAAGTGCATTCCTTCAAAATAATAGCCTTATTGCGTGTGAATTTGGATTCGGAATTGGAAAGCATTACCGTCAACATTGGAACAAGAATAATCTGAAAGAATATATTGCAATGGATGTTAATAAATATATATGTGATTATGATAAAAGGTTTTACAGAAAGGATAAGAATTTAAGAGTGATTAATTCATCGATAGAAGAATTTATTAATGGAGATCAAAAATTTGATATCCTTATAAGCAGCGGTGAAGTATTTGCTTATCTCCAACCATCATTAGTTGATTGTATTTTCAAAAGGCTAAGGGAAAAGGGAACTGAGGCTGTAATTATCCTAAATGAGGGATGTATGACACAGGATATCGTTTGGGAAGATGGAACAATTGAATACAATTTCAAGAAAAGGCTTTTAGAAAATGGATATACAAATAAAAATTATTATTACCAGGAACACGAAAATAAAGTATTAAAGTATATCGTTATGTGTTAAAAGTATGAAGGGGTGCTTTTTTTAATTTAAGGAGAGAATTTTTTAGGATTTAGAAGAAGAAAAGAAATAGTCCTGACCCAGCATTACCTGTAATCAGGACTATCGCTATTTTGGGTTTACCACTCCCAAACTAGCTTTGTTCCCGCGCCACCTGCCGGGAGTAGCAGCCCATGAAGCATGTTTCCCGGAAATATTATAAACAGATAAAATAATTTCAAATCGTTAAGAATAAATTTTCTTTATAATTAAGTTAAATTGACATATGAAAAATAAGGAAGGGAAATGAGAACTGAATCAGTATTAATACTATAAATAGGCAGAAAATTTCAGTATTAATACCGGATTTTGACGATTTATTCAGTATTAATACTGTAAATGATGATTTTTACTGTTTATTTTTTTTGAACTCGGTATAATGGATTGCGAATTTTATCAGGGCAAGAGTATTTTTTAAACCATATTTTTTCATAATATTAATGCGTTGAGAATCGATAGTCCTTTTTGGCATCTCCATTTTTTCTGCAATTTCAATGCTTGAATAGTTATCATTAATATATTCCAGGATTTTATCTTCAACATCGGTAAGCTGCATTCTGGAATTAAAGTCGTATTCAGAAGGCTGATTATCATACTTCTCAATTATTTCTTGAATCTTTTTATCATTATAATTAGGGCCGAAATAGTACTTACCACTATAAATTTTATTGATTGCAAAGAAAAGTTCACCGGTTAAGATATCCTTTCCCAGTAATCCAAGACCACCCACTTTAATTGTGTAATAAATGTCAAATTCTCCAAGGAGGATTGATATAAATAATACCTTTATAGCTGGATACTTTAATTTTAATTTTTTAACAGCCTCAGTACCGGATAAACCGGGCATTGCAATATCAGTAATTACCAAATCGGGTTTAAGGGTTTCATATTTTTCAATTAATTCATTACCATTTGACGCTTCACCGATTACATATAATCCAGATTTTTTTTCAAGGTAGGCAATAATGCCAGCCCTAAGCATTGCATGATCGTCGCATATCAAAATTCTTATATTATTCATAATTATTATTCAAAGATTTAATGTTGAAATAGATAAATAAGAAAATTTATTTATGGAATAATTTTGATTGGAGGAAAATCCTAAAATATATATTATTTTACCCGCACCAATTTTTCCAGTTTGCATTATCTGTACGAAATTCTATTCGATATTTAAATTAAATAATGCTGCATAAATTAATTATTAATATTTAAAACATCAAATGATATTCGCTAAGAAGATATTCTTATGAAGCATAGATGAAATCGTTTTGAAATCGTTTTTGAAAACGTTTTGAAATCGTTTTGAAATCGATCAAAACCTGAAATTAATAGCCGTTTGAGGTAATTACCGATTTTTTACGAATAAAATAGATTGGATAATTTATTTAATCAGGAGCATTTTTTTTGTTGATACGAAGGAATTTGCCCGAAGAGTATAGAAATAGACACCAGTTGGAAGTTTGGATGCCTTAAAATTTATTTCATAACTGCCTGGATTGATCTCACCATTAAGAAGAGTTACCAATTCACGTCCGGTTATATCATAAATCCTGAGAGTTACCAGGGACCTGGATGGAATTGAATATTGGATTGTTGTAGAGGGGTTAAAAGGATTAGGATAGTTCTGGCTAAGCTGAAAGTTTTTAACTACGGGAGAACTGCCTGCAACAGAAGTTATGCTATACCGCTGAAGACTATAAACTTTAGCCTCTAAACCAGCAAGTTTAAAAGTAAATGAGTTTAAACCAGAGACAGACACATGCATTGAGGTATCATTAATAAGGTCATTTATATATAATGTACTATCGT
>JARLHD010000087.1 GCA_031292435.1 Ignavibacteriaceae bacterium | reverse complement strand
CCTGTTAGTCTTACCGATTCAAAATCAAGTGTCTTGTGCAGTTGAATTACCAGATCCGCCAATACTTTATAATCTAAATGAGGCATTGTGGATGAATAAATATCATTCATCCCTCCCTTATCTTCACTGTTCACACAATATACACAGCCAAAATTGCAGAGACTCGTTAAGCTTACTCTTAATGTCTTAAATGTGCGTCCATGTTCGTCCTTAATTTCCATCAATGGCTTCATCAGTATTTAATCAACCCGCCCTTTAAGTTGTATATATTATTATAATTATTCTTCTGCAAAATCTTTGCTGCATGCATACTCCTTACTCCCGATCGGCAGACAATCACAGATTGAATATCTCTATCAATTTTATCAAGGTTCCTTTCTAATTGACCTAAAGGAATTAGTATCCCGCCGATATTCCTTTCACTAAATTCTTCGGGTTCACGCACATCTATAATCTGTAAAGGTTCATTGCGTGAGAGTTTCTCTTTTAACTCTTGTGGAGTCATTTCTTTTATTTCAGTACTGCATGTCATTTTGTAATCATCCGAAAGTCTAATAATTTCTCTGTTCTTTGGATCAGCTTTATATTCAAATGTCTTAAAACGGCTCGATAACAAATCGAAAGTTAATAGTTTCCCGCTTAATACATCTCCTGAACCTGTAATAATTTTAATAACCTCATTCGCCATAAGTGTACCCGTTAACCCGGTTAATGTTCCAAGTACTCCTGTCTCTGAACAATCCGCAGCAAATTCCTGCTCAGGAGGACTTGGATAAAGACACCTGTAAGTCGGTCCATTCTGATAATTAAATACTGTAACCTGACCTTCAAATTTATAAATAGATCCGGATACCAGTGGCTTGTTAAGTATTACGCATGCATCATTTACAAGATATCTTGTAGCAAAATTATCCGAACAATCAATTATGATTTCAAACTGACCGATTATATCTAAAGCATTCGAAACCACTAACCTTTCCTGAAATACATTAATTGAGGTTAAAGGATTGTACTTCTCAAGCCTTTCCTTTGCAGCCAATACTTTTGGTTTCCCTATGTCTTCTGTAGAAAAAAGTATCTGCCTCTGTAAATTACTTTCCTCTACAACATCATTATCTATAATGCCTAAACTGCCAACTCCGGCTGCCGACAGATATTGAAGTACAGGACACCCAAGTCCCCCGCACCCGATTGCTAATGCCTTAGCACCTTTCAGCTTATTCTGTCCGTCCAATCCAATTTCCGGCAAAAGAATATGCCTATGATAACGTTTAAGTTCCTGCTCTGTAATTTACTACCTCAGATTTATCCTAAATTCTTTCAAATTATATCATTGATGTTAAAATGTCAATCGATTATAACATCCATATTCACAATCCTGATACAAAGTCATTATTTTTAATGGGTTAATATAATTTTTGTCTTCTTCTTTGTTATCTTTGCGATAAATAATATTTGGTTCACTTGTATAATGATTCCATTTAATTATAGTTTTGATAAAAAAACTATAACGGATATTCCGCTTTTCTCAGAACTTAATAATGACGAACTTGAACAGATTTCTTCGTTCAGCCATATTAAGAAGTTTAATAAAAACGAATTGATATTTTCTGACGGGGACAAATATACGGGTTTCTTCATTGTATTGAAGGGTAAAGTTAAAGTATTCAAATTATCTCCCGCAGGAAAAGAGTCCGTTTTGCATATTTTCCGCCCTTTTGAAGAGTTTGCCGAAGTACCTCTTTTTGAACAGCTGCCAATTTATCCGGTAAACGCCCAGGTTCTTGAGGATACAGTACTCTATTTTATACCAAATATTGAGTTTTTTAAGTTTACTCGAGATAATCCCAAAATCAGTTTTAAGATAATTGCCGGGTTTGCAAAGAAACTCCTTACTCTTACCCAAAAGGTAGAAAATCTTATTCTTTCCGATATCCCAAACCGGCTTGCTAAATATATTATCGAAGAATATAACAAAAGTCACAAATTAGTTATTGTTAAGCCATTTATAACTCTACCTATCTCAAAAACTAATCTTGCCGGCTACCTTGGTACAATAACCGAAACATTGTCTCGCACCTTTAAGAAACTCCAGGATGAGAATATCCTTGAGATTAAAGGCAGAAAGATCTATATAATTGATTTTCCGGCACTCCGCAAACTATCTATGTAATAATTCTCATTTTTGACTTAGGTCAGATTTTCCCTTCTATAACTACTGTATTTTATTATTGTAACTATGCATTAGTTTCCTGATTAACAGTAAATAAATAATTAAAACATTACAATGAAAAAATATTGGATCGCATTTAGCGCTGTTATTATCATTTCTTTTATTGTCCTTAGTTGGGTCGGTGTCAGAATATATCAGCAAGCTCCGCCAATCCCCGATAAAGTAATCACTTCAGATGGCAATATTGTCTATACCAAAGACGATATTCAAACAGGACAAAATGTCTGGCAGGCTCTTGGAGGAATGGAAGTCGGCTCTATTTGGGGTCACGGAAGTTATGTCGCCCCTGACTGGACTGCTGATTGGCTGCACCGGGAATCGGTCTTTATTCTTAATTATTGGGGACAAACTCAATTCAATAAACCTTATAATGATCTTGGCAATGAACAGCAGGCTGCACTTAAATCCCGTCTTCAGAAAATAATGAGAACAAATACCTACAATCCTGATAATAATACAATCACTATTGATCCGGTTAGAGAAAAAGCAATATTCGATAATACAAAACATTTCATGGACGTATTCTCAAATGGAAAAGACGCTTATGCTATAAGAGTCCATTCTCTTACTGATCCGGAAAAATTAAGGAAGTTAAGCGCCTTCTTCTTCTGGACTTCCTGGGCTGCATCTACAAACAGGCCCAATGATTATGTTACTTATACAAATAATTGGCCCCATGAAGAACTTGTTGATAACAATCCCACCGGGGAAACCATTGTATGGACAGGTGTAAGTATTATTCTGCTTCTCGCAGGAATAGGAGGAATGATTTGGTGGCGTGCTTCCCAGGAAATAGTACATCCCTATGGCGATACTCCCGCTGATGACCCTCTGCTTGGATCAGTTCTTACTCCTTCTCAAAGAGCTGTAATAAAATATTTCTGGATTGTGTCCGCCCTGTTCTTGCTGCAGATAATAATGGGAATAATAACTGCACACTATGGCGTTGAAGGGAATGGTTTCTATGGAATTCCTCTCGCTAATTATCTCCCTTATACTGTTACAAGGACATGGCATAACCAGTTAGGAATATTCTGGATTGCTACCGCCTGGCTTGCCGCCGGTTTATATATCTGTCCTGCTGTAAGTGGAGCTGAACCCAAAGGACAAAGGTTAGGTGTCAATATCTTATTCGGTGCCTTGCTCGTAGTTGTCCTCGGATCAATGGCCGGTGAATGGCTAAGTGTCATGAATAAAATGAGTGACAGTAACTGGTTCCTGTTCGGTCATAGTGGATATGAGTATATCGACCTCGGTAGGTTTTTCCAGATTGCTCTATTTATAGGACTCCTTCTCTGGCTGTTCCTCATGGTCCGTGGAATCAGACCCGCATTGAAAGGAAATAAAGATCAGAAACAAATATTAACATTATTCCTCATCTCATCTGTCGCTATCGCCCTCTTCTATGCCGCTGCTTTAGTCTATGGTAAACATACTAATCTTGCAATAGCAGAATACTGGCGCTGGTGGGTAGTCCATCTTTGGGTTGAAGGATTCTTCGAAGTATTCGCTACCGTTGTAATTGCCTTCTTGTTCGCACGGCTAAAATTGATAAGCTTGAAAACTTCCGCTCAGGCAACAGTTCTTGCCTCCACAATATTTCTGTCCGGTGGAATTATAGGTACCCTGCATCATTTATATTTTACCGGCACACCTATGATTGCTCTGACATTGGGTTCTGTATTCAGTGCTCTCGAAGTCGTGCCCCTTATCTTCGTTGGGTATGAGGCATGGGAAAATATTCGTCTGTCAAGAACAAAAGATTGGGTGCTGAAATATAAATGGCCTATCTACTTTTTTGTAGCAGTTGCATTCTGGAATATGGTGGGTGCCGGGTTATTCGGATTTATGATAAATCCTCCCATCGCCCTCTACTATATGCAGGGTCTTAATACCACTCCTGTTCATGCGCATGCCGCCCTGTTCGGTGTCTACGGAATGTTGGGGATTGGTTTAATGCTCTTCTGCTTGCGCGCCATCCGTCCCGATATTCCATGGAATGAAACCCCCCTTAGGTTTTCTTTCTGGGCTATCAACTTTGGATTATTCGCTATGGTTACCTTTAGCCTTTTGCCTGTTGGACTTATGCAGACCTGGGCTTCTGTTAAATATGGTTACTGGTATGCAAGAAGTTCTGATTTCCTCCAGACTCCCGTTATGGAAACTCTTAGATGGATTAGGGCTTTCGGTGACACTATATTTGCAGTCGGTGCAATTGTATTAGTCTATTTTGTATTTAAACTGTCATTCCGGTTTATTAAAAAATAGAATGATAAATTAAACTCCCATGATTGATTATAAATATGCATCTGCTGAAACTATTTTTTCAGCAGATGTAAATATTCAACTTTTGCTTTGAGTAGTTATTCTCCCTTATCATAATTTAGGATTGGTCCTAACCATCTTTCTGTTTCTTCTATACTCATACCTTTTCTTTTATGGTAATCGAGTACCTGGTCATTTCCGATCTTCCCAACATTAAAATATTTGGATTCCGGGTGCGAGAAATATAATCCGCTTACGGAAGCGGCAGGATACATTGCCATGCTCTCGGTCAGCTTCATCGATGTGTTCTTTTCAACATCCAGCAATTCCCATATTGTAAGTTTCTCTGTATGATCAGGTTGTGCAGGATAACCTGGAGCAGGACGTATTCCCGTATAATTTTCTTTTATAAGCTCTTCATTTGAGAATTCCTCTTCAGGTGAATATCCCCAGTATTGTTTCCTCACAAGCAGGTGAAGATTTTCAGCAAATGCCTCAGCTAAACGGTCTGCTATGGCTTTGGTCATTATAGCGCTGTAATCATCATTATCTTTTTCAAATTGCTCTACTAGTTTCTCTATCCCTATTCCTGTTGTTACAGCAAATGCACCAACATAATCCTTGATCCCGCTTTCCCTTGGAGCAACATAATCTGCCAATGCTATATTCGGTACACTGTCTGATTTCATCAATTGTGAGCGTAATGTATGTAGTACAGTCCTGACTCCCTTCCTCGAATTATCTGCATAAACTTCAATATCGTCGTCTCCTGTACTATTTGCCGGGAATAGACCTATCACACCATTTGCTTCTAGTAATTTCTCCTCTATAATTCTATCAAGTAGCTTATTTGCATCATCATATATTTTCTTAGCTTCACTGCCATATTTATCACTTTCAAAAATAGACGGATATTTTCCCTTCAGTTCCCATGTAAGGAAGAATGGCGTCCAGTCAATGTACTTTCTTAATGTACTCAATGGGAAGTTCTTGAATGTCGTAACTCCCAATTTCTCAGGTTCAGTTATGGTTACCTTAGCCCATTCGGTTTTTAATTTGTTCCTTCTCGCTTCCTCTATCCTTAGATAATTCTTTGCTTCTTTCTTCTTAAGATGGTCTTCTCTTAGCTTTTGATATTCATCCTTTATTCCATTAGAGAATTTAAGCTTAATTGATTCATCTGGATTAATTAAATTACTTACAACCGGCACACTTCTGGAAGCATCAAGAACATGTACGGTTGGACCGCTATACCCCGGAGCTATCTTCACAGCCGTATGTATCCTTGATGTCGTGGCTCCGCCAATTAAAAGAGGTATTTTGAATCCTCTCCTTTCCATCTCTTTTGCAACATGTACCATTTCATCAAGTGAAGGTGTTATTAACCCGCTCAATCCTATTACATCAACTTTCTCATCTATTGCGGTCTGAAGAATTTTATCTGTCGGGACCATTACACCAAGATCTATAACTTTATAGTTATTGCACCCAAGTACAACTCCAACGATGTTTTTCCCTATATCATGCACGTCTCCCTTTACTGTAGCCATCAGTATTTTACCTGCTTCCCTTGTATCATTGGAATCCAGCTTTTCCTGTTCGATATATGGAATAAGATAAGCAACAGATTTCTTCATTACCCGCGCACTCTTAACAACCTGTGGTAAAAACATCTTCCCCGAACCGAACAGGTCTCCCACTACACTCATTCCGTCCATCAAAGGACCTTCAATTACTTCTATTGGTTTAGCAAATAGTTTTCTTGCCTCCTCGGTATCCACATCTATATAATCAATAATGCCTTTAATAAGCGCGTGCTTTAATCGTTCCTTTACAGGAAGGTTTCTCCATTCATCAACCTTAACCGCTTCCTTTCCCTTCTGCTTGATTGTCTCTGCAAATTGAACAAGCCGCTCTGTTGCATCAGGTCTTCTGTTTAACAGTACATCTTCCACTAGTACCAGCAGGTCCTTAGGAATTTCCTCATAAACCTCAAGTTGACCCGCATTTACTATTCCCATATCCATGCCTGCTTTTATTGCATGGTAAAGAAAAGCTGAATGCATCGCTTCTCTTACTAAATTATTCCCCCTGAATGAAAATGATATATTGCTCACTCCTCCGCTTACTTTAGCTTCCGGAAGATTCTGCTTTATCCATTTAATGGTTTCAATGTAATCAACTGCATAGTTATTATGTTCCTCAATTCCCGTTGCAACAGTCAGGATATTTGGGTCAAAGATTATATCCTGTGGTGGAAAACCTACTTCTTCTGTTAGAATCCTGTATGCACGTTTACATACATTCTTCTTCTTTTCAAAAGTATCAGCCTGTCCTTGTTCATCAAATGCCATTACAATTACTGCAGCGCCATACATAAGTACTTTCTCTGCGCGTTCCTTAAATACCTTTTCCCCTTCCTTAAGACTTATTGAATTAACTATACCTTTTCCCTGCAGGCATTTTAATCCCGCTTCAATAACTGTCCATTTCGAAGAGTCTACCATTATTGGAAGCTTTGCTATATCAGGTTCTGCCGCTAATAAATTAAGAAACTTGGTCATTGCCTGTTCTGAATCAAGGAGACCTTCATCCATGTTAACATCTAATACCTGTGCCCCTCCTTCAACTTGCTGGCGTGCAACGACAAGAGCTCCTTCATAATCGTTTGACATAATCAGCTTCTCAAATTTCTTTGATCCGGTTATGTTTGTTCTCTCACCTATGTTTACAAAGTTTGTTTCCGGTCTGATAACTAACGGCTCCATACCGCTTAACCGTAAAAAAGAACTAACCTTGGGAATCAATCTGGGCTTGTATCTCTTGGATATTTCGGCTATGGCTTTTATATGATCCGGCGTTGTTCCGCAGCAGCCTCCAACTATATTAAAGAAATTATTCTCCGCAAATTCTTTAAGTACTGAAGCCATTGAAACCGGAGTCTCGTCATATTCTCCCATTTCATTTGGAAGTCCTGCATTAGGATAAATAGAAATAAACCACGGTGCCTTCATCGAAAGCTCTTCTATAAAAGGTCTCATTTGCTTTGCACCTAATGCACAGTTCAATCCAATACTCAAAAGGTTCTTTGTATGTGAAACCGATATTAAAAAAGCCTCGGTTGTTTGTCCCGATAAAGTTCTGCCGCTTTGGTCGACAATAGTACCTGATATCATTATAGGGATTTCTTTATTATTTTCAGAACAGTATCTCTCAATAGCATAAATAGCCGCTTTACTGTTCAATGTGTCGAATATAGTCTCAACTAATAATATATCCACGCCGCCTTCAACCAATCCTCTTACCTGTTCATAATACGCGGAGGATATAATATCAAAAGTAGCTGCACGGTACCCGGGATCATTTACATCCGGCGAAAGTGAAAGGCTCTTATTAGTAGGTCCTAATGCTCCTGCAACAAATCTTGGTTTGTTCGGAGTTAATGCTGTAAATTCAGATGCTGCTTCTTTTGCTATCTTAGCTGATTCATAATTTAACTCATATACAATACTCTCAAGTTTATAATCTCCCTGTGCCACAGTCGTTGCGCTGAATGTATTAGTTTCAACTATATCGGCTCCTGCCCTGAAGTATTCTCTGTGAATATTCTTGATTATCTCAGGCTGAGTTATCGAAAGAAGATCATTATCCCCCTTCAGGTCATGTGGATGGTCCTTAAATCTTTCTGATCTGAATTGTTCCTCAGTTAACATGTGCCTTTGTATCATTGTTCCCATGGCACCGTCAATTATCAGGATTCTTTCTTTCAGTATATCTCTTAATTGTTTGAATAGAGGACTCATTTTAACCATTTCTTGTTATAAATTGTAAAGAATTATAAATAT
Organism: Ignavibacteriaceae bacterium; assembly: GCA_031292435.1. Classification (GTDB taxonomy): domain Bacteria; phylum Bacteroidota; class Ignavibacteria; order Ignavibacteriales; family Ignavibacteriaceae; genus Fen-1301. Next base: position 7,454 of record JARLHD010000087.1, on the reverse strand, counting down.
AATTAAATTGATAATCATTAAAAATTCAGATTTAAGGACAATTCAATAATATATGATAGTAGTGACCGGCGGCGCAGGATTTATCGGAAGTGCTCTCGTATGGCGACTTAACCAGCATGGCATTGATAATATCTTAATCGTTGATGAACTTGGTCTTGATGAGAAATGGAAAAACCTTACATCTCTCAAATTCGCCGATTATCTGAATAAGTGGGAATTTCTCGATCAGATTGAAAATGAAGTTGGATTAGATATTGAAGCTATTATCCACATGGGCGCTAACTCTTCTACTACAGAAAAAAATGCTGACCATCTGATCGAAAACAATTATGAATATACTAAATCTCTTGCTTTATATTCAGTTAAGAATAATATTAGATTTATCTATGCATCTTCTGCCGCTACTTATGGTGACGGTTCGCTCGGATTTGATGATTATGAAAGCAGCATTCAAAATCTCCGCCCTCTGAATATGTATGGTTACTCTAAACAGCTTTTTGATTTATGGAGTATCAGAAATAAATTATCAGATAAAATAGTCGGTCTGAAATATTTTAATGTCTATGGTCCTAATGAATATCATAAAGAGGATATGCGAAGCGTTGTTAATAAAGCTTATCATCAGATAAATGAAACTGGAAAGGTTAAATTATTTAAATCTGAAAATCCTTTGTATAAAGACGGAGAACAGAAAAGAGATTTTATATATGTTAAAGATGCTGTAGAAATGACTCTCTTTTTCTTATCCAATAAGGACAAGAATGGGATATTCAATGTAGGCTCTGGAAATGCAAGGACATGGAATGCTTTAGTAAGATCAATTTTTGATGCCCTTGGTAAACCTGTGAAGATTGATTATATCGAAATGCCCTCCCACCTTAAATCTAAATATCAGTATTTTACTCAGGCTGATATTTCAAAAATAAAAAATATCGGTTATGTTCATCCCTTATTCACACTTGAAAATGGAGTAGCTGATTATGTAAAAAATTATCTGCTTAAGGATAGCTGCCTTTAAAACGATTCCTCTTCCTCATCAAGAAGATCATCTTCATCATCATCTTCGAAATCAAAATCTTCTTCGTAAAACTCTTCCTCATCAGGCTCTTCAGTTACTGGTTCTTCCTCTTCTTCGTCTACCGCGTAGTAATCATCTTCTTCATCTAAATCATCATCTTCCTCATCGTCCTCAAAGTCTTCTTCTTCAAAATCATCATTCTTTTTCTTAGGTGAATAATAACCGATGGTTATAGGATTTCCGTCTATAAATTCGTCTTTTGATTCAAACAAATTCTCGTCGGATGAAAACTCTGTCATATTTTCCTTTCTGTAATTTGTTAATAGAAAATTAAAATATAGTACTTACAATGTTGTGATTTAAAGATGTAATAACAATAAATTAATTCTCTTCTAAATATTTCTATTTTTTTTCAAAGCACCAAATAAATATATTATTTCTATGAATTTATTTATGTAACTCTTTTTTAATTTATATTTATAAGTTAATGAAACTCAAATAATAATATCAACAGATAATTTAATGAAACTTGCAACTTTATGCTATATAATAGATAGGGATAAAAATGTAACCCTGATGCTTCATCGGATTAAAAAAGAAAATGATTTCCATGAAGGAAAATGGAATGGTCTCGGAGGTAAATTCGAACCTAATGAAACTCCTCAGGAATGTGTAATTAGAGAAGTGAATGAGGAATCAGGATTAAATATTTCTTCGCCGCACTTACATGGACTTATTACCTTCCCCCTTTTCGATGGTATTGATGATTGGTATGTCTTTCTCTTTACTGCTGATAAATTTGATGGTATGTTGATAAATTCAAATGAGGGTCACCTTGAATGGATTCCTAATGATAAACTCCTTTCTCTGAATTTATGGGAAGGGGATCAGATCTTTATTCCATGGCTTTACGAAGACAAATTCTTCAGCGCTAAGTTTATCTATGACAATAAAAAATTGATCAATTATTACGTTGATTTCTATTAAAATGTCTAAATTCCAAAGGGTATAAATAAATGCTGACCGAATAGTCATTTTATTATTGCTCTGGATTGACTTATTATTTAATTTTGTACTCATCAGTCAGTTAAGGAATCCAATGAACTCTACTATTACTATAATAAATATTCTTTTACCGGTTCTTTACGTATGTACTTTCGGAATATATGCTTATGATTTCTGGAAGGGAGAAAAGAAATTTACTAATTCTAAAAGGGTATTCCTTTTTATTACACTGCTTTTGCATGTGGTCTATTTGTTGAGTAGAACGGTTTCATTCAATCATCCGCCGATAACTAATGTATTTGAGATATTTACTATTCTCGCCTTTTCAATCAGTTTCTCATATTTCATTCTTGAGCTGGTTACCGATATAAGAGGAACTGGACCATTCATTATTATTATCTCGATTATTTTTCAAATTATATCATCACTGTTTATTAAAGAATCTCCCGTAGTAAAGGATATTCTTAGAAGTAACTTATTGGGGTTGCATGTATTTGGTGCATTGATCGGATATTCTGGTATTACTGTATCGGCAGTTTATGGGTTTTTATACCTCACCCTTTATAAGGATATAAAACTTAATAAGTTTGGATTGATTTTTAACAGGTTGCCTAACCTGGAAGTACTCGAAACACTGAGTTATTATTCAGCAGTAATAGGTTTTATCCTGCTTACTTTTGCTATAATTATTGGTATAATCTGGCTTCCCAGAGCTTTTCCGAAATATAGTTTTGCTGATCCTAAGCTCATTGGTACCTTTTCAGTCTGGATACTCTATGGTATTGGTATTTTGAGTAAAACTTTTGGCAAATGGAGAGGTAAAAAAGTTGTCTTATTTTCTATAGCTGGCTTCGTTATTGCCATACTTTCTACTATGTTCACAAATTTTCTATCTTCAAGTTTTCATTCTTTTTATTGATATGAATATACTTGCTGTTTCCATAAATCATCGAACCGCCCCGGTTGAGCTTAGGGAATCACTTCATCTGAATAACGATGAGATTAAAAGTTTGATTCATCTCGCCAAGGAAGAACTGTTCTCTGAGGGGCTTATTATTTCTACTTGCAACAGAACTGAACTCTATGGGATCCCTAAGAACGATAAACTTGATGTCCTGGATATACAGAACTTCATTTTTAAATACAAAGATAACAGTGACGTTAAACCGGAAAACTTTCAGACATTTGCCTCTGCAGAGGCTATAATTCATTTGTTTAAGCTTATTTCAGGTATAGATTCACTTTTAATAGGCGATAACCAGATATATCATCAGGTTAAAGAAAGTTTTCAAACTTCAGAAGAGATGCAGTTTGCTGGAGTTTTGATGAAAAGAATTTTTGATGCTGCCACTAAAACTGGCAAAAGAGCAATATCTGAAACCGAAATTAGTGAAGGCGCCGTTACTGTTAGCTATGCTGCTGTTCAATTGGTTGAAAAAATATTTTCCAGTATCTCGAAAAAGACAGCTCTGATAATTGGAGCTGGTGAATCTGGTGAACTTGCTGCTAAACATCTTAAGGATAGAGGAATTGGAAGACTTGTAATTACTAACAGGACTCCGGATCGTGCAGAAAAAATTGCAAGAGAATTGGATTCAGAAACTATATCATTTAATTCCTTTAAGGAGAAATTACATGAATTTGATATAATCTTAAGCGCTACCAGTGCCGATAGTCTCATCCTTACTAAAGACGATATCAAAAACTCGATGAAGAGAAGAAATAATACATCAATGGTACTTATGGATATTGCCGTTCCCAGGGATATAGATCCTTCCGCTAAAGATATTGATTATGTTTTTTATCATGATATCGATTCATTAAACATAATTGTAGAGCAGAACCTTTCTAAGAGGAAAATAGAAATCCCCCGAGTTGAAAAAATAATAAATGAAGAGATAAATACTTTTATCAGTTGGTATAACTCTTTAGAGGTTGCTCCAACAATTAAAGATCTGAGAGATTATTTTGAAACTATAAGAGCTGAGGAAGTAGGTAAAAATAAAAATCGCTTCTCATCTGAAGATCAGGAAAAATTGGATATTATCACCAAAAGGATAATAAATAAAATTCTTCATCAGCCTACTGTTGAGCTAAAGAAAATAAATGAACTCGGTACTAGCCCCGAAGAAACCGCTGTGAAGGTTAGTGTATTAAGAGATATTTTTGGAATAAATAATAACAATAAAGAAAATAATCATTAGCAATTTGGTAAGCATATAATTTTGAAAAAAACTATCATTAAAATAGGTTCCAGGGGCAGCGAGCTCGCTTTATGGCAGTCCCTCTTTGTAAAAAAAGAACTTGAAAGGTTAAATAAGAATATCTCCGTTGAGATAAGGATTATTAAAACAAAAGGGGATAAGATCCTTGATGTTGCATTATCAAAGATTGGGGACAAAAGTTTGTTTACTAAAGAACTCGAGAATGAACTGCTGAATAAATCTATCGATATTGCTGTTCATAGCCTTAAAGATTTACAAACCCAAATCCCTTCCGGATTAACTTTGGGAGCTGTATCAAAACGTCATGCTGTTGAAGATGTCCTTATTGCCAAAAAAAAGGGAACATCTATTTTTAATATCAGGGAGAATGCTATAATTGCAACAGGTTCCTTAAGAAGACGATCACAGCTGCTTCATATTCGTCCTGATATCAAAATTCAGGAGCTAAGAGGAAATGTTCCTTCAAGGATTGATAAATTCTTCAAATCAGATTGGGATGGAATTATTCTGGCTCGCGCTGGTATTGAAAGATTAAAACTTCATAAATTCATTTCTTCAGTTATCGGAAAGGATGTAATCGTTCCCGCGGTTAGTCAGGGGGCATTGGGTATTGAAATACACAAGGATAATAAATTTGTACTTGAGATTCTTCAATCTTTCCATGATGCTGATACATATTCCTGTGTTTTAGCTGAAAGAGAATTATTACGTACTCTTGAAGGAGGCTGCCAGGTTCCTATAGGCGCTTATGCCGAAGTTAAATCTAATGGTCTTTATCTTGACTCATATGTGGGCACTGTCGACGGTTCTCTTGCCTTCAGAAGTAAATTAAAAGGCAGCAAATTTAATCCGGAGAAATTAGGTAACAACTTGGCTAAATATTTAATAAAGGCAGGTGCTAAAGAAATTCTGGATGACATTTATCATAATATGAGGTATAAATGAAGACCCTATCCATAACAATTTTTATCAGCATTATTTTTATGAGTCTTTATTTAGAAGCCTGTAGTTGTTCTTCTTGTTCACATCAGGAGGAAACTGTTGTGCCATCGCAATTGTTGAAAAAAGCAAATAATTACATAAAACAGAGAACCGGTGATGATTTTTTTGATAAATATATATCCCCCGACTTTGTTAGGACTAAGGTTACTCCGCCATATTATTTTCTAACATACAAGTTCATAATTCCCGATAAACCATTTGTAAATACTGTAATACAATTTTCAATTGATAGTTTGGGTAATGTCGTAGATGACAGGGATATTATAGGAATTCCAAATTGTATTGACGGGGGATGCAGCTTTAATATTTCTGAAGATCGGGCATTAAAAATTGCAAAAGATAACGGTTTGGAAAAAGGAATTAAACCATGGAAAACAGGTTTTATTTGGGATCCTAAGCTTAAACAGTATACATGGCATATTCTTTCAACAAGTTCAGAATCCCAGAGTTCTGAGGGGTTTAGGGGATATGGTAAAGAAATTATTATTGACCCTAATTCCGGGGTGGTGCTTGAAATGAATGATTGGCATATTAACTAAAATGAAAGATGCTTTGATAATCCCTGAAGCCAAAAAGGAAAACAGTAAGCAGGTTAAAATTAAAAAAATAATTGAATCAGCTTCAATTCTGTTTTCCCGGAAAAGCTATCATGAAGTAATGATGGAGGAAGTGGCTAAACTTGCTTCAATAGCTAAGGGAACAGTTTATAATTACTTTTCCTCAAAGGAAGAACTATATTTTTCAATTATGAAAGGCAGGATGGAAAAGCTCATCCTATCACTTCGCGATTATATAGAATTACCTCTTAACAGCATTGATTCACTCCGTTCATTTGTATTGCATTTGTATATGTTTATGATGAAACATCATAATTTCTTTATGATGTATAGGAAGGAATCATTAAATGCAGAACATGCTTTATGTACTGACCTGATAAATCTAGAAAAGGATCTAAGAGGAATATTAAAACAAATAATTAAATCCGGGAAAAATGACGGAATATTCAGAAATCTTGATGAAGAATTCTGTGTAGATCTCATACTTGGTAGTATTTATGGAGCTGTACACCGTGGAATTGAAAATGATTTGGCAGAAGAGCAGATGATAAGTGAGAGGCAGGGAATTTATGATTTTATAATGCATGGTTTATTCTCCGGTTTTCAGAATGATGATGCATTACCCCTGAAAAATAAAACCATTGTTATTACTAGAGCTATTGAAACATCAAAGGAGTCAGCAGAATTATTCTGCCGGCTTGGAGCTGATGTAATAACTTTTCCTACCCTTGATATTGTCCCGCCGGATAGTTGGAATCAATTTGATGAGTTCATATTAAAAAAGAATAAAATTGATTTTATAATATTTACTTCCGCACATGCTGTTAAAATGTTCAGCAAACGTCTTGAAGAATTACACCAATCAATAAATTATGCATCAATTAAAGTTGTCGCTGTAGGTAATAAAACTTCTTCTGTATGTGAAAAATATGGTATTCCGATAAATATTATCCCAAAAAATTTTAGCAGTGATGGAGTTATCTCCGAATTACTGAAATTCAAGCTGCATAAGAAAGTTATTTTCATCCCTCGTTCTGCAATTGGTAGGGAAGAGCTTCCCGGAGGTCTTGAGGAATTGGGTGCTGTTATCAAATCAATCCCGGTTTATAATGTTGCCATTCCTTCTGCGGAAAGCCTGGCACCTCATTTAAGTAATTTAAAAAAGAGTAGACCCGATCTCTACATATTTACAAGTCCCTCTACTTTTGAAAACTTTGTGCAGATATTGAAGATAAACGATCCTGTACAATATTTTATGGGCTTCTTAATTGCTGCAATAGGTCCAACTACCCGGACTGCAATTGAAAACAGGAAATTAAAAGTGAATATTATTCCGGACGAATACACGATTGAAGGGCTGGCCAAAGCAGTAGTAAATCATTATAAAATGAAATAGGAAAAGAATTGAACAAACTAAAAAACGATCTGTTTTTAAGAGCTTGTTGGATGGAAGAAACTGAACGTACACCCGTATGGATTATGCGCCAGGCAGGTAGGTATCTTCCGCAGTATAGAAAGATTCGTGAGAATGCTGATTTTTTAACAATGTGTAAAACACCTGAATTGGCTGCGCAGGTTACTTTGCAGCCGGTGGACATTATTGGCGTCGATGCGGCTATTATTTTTTCAGACATACTTATTATTCCT
>JARLHD010000086.1 GCA_031292435.1 Ignavibacteriaceae bacterium | reverse complement strand
AGATCGCCTGAAATTAAATATATAAAACAACAACTCGTAGTCAAATGATTTTTTGCACAGCATCGTTAGAATATAGCCAGGCCACATATCGTCAAAACATCATTTGCCAACGAGCCTGACACACTTTATGGAATACACCCAACTGAGACACTACCATATATTGGGTAGTTATTACGAAGTAAAAATTTGTTGTATATTGTATAATTATGGCAAATTCTAAAAATAGCGTTCGAGTTGAAAACGAACAAAAACCTGATCTTCCCAAGGAATTATTTTGGGACTGGAGATATGCCGACATTGATTGGAAAAAGACTTATCGCAGCATCATAGAACGGGTACTAGAACGTGGAACAAAAGAAGAATGGAAGGAACTGATTCGATTTTATAGCGAGCCGAAAATCATTAAGGCATTAAAGGAGGAAATAAAATATCTACCCGATTATATCATTGATGAAGTAACCAGTTATTTTAATCTTAGAAAAGAAGATCTGGCATGTTACACACGGAAACAGTTGAGAAGGGGACAATGGATATAGTTAAGAAACTAATGGCGGATGGCAATTTCGATTCATTTAATTTGGTTGGCGGTACTGCACTCGCATTAAAAATTGGACACAGAAAGTCCATCGATATTGACCTTTTTACGACTTCTGACTTTAACGCCCAGGAGATTTCCAGTTATCTCACTACTACTTTTAACGCAACGCGCGTGCAAACCATAAATAATGGCGTGTTCTGTTTTATAAATGGTGTTAAGTTGGACTTGTTGGCTCACAAATATCCTTTGGTGGAAAATTTGGAAATAGTCGAAGGTATAAGGATGGTATCCTTAAAGGATATTGGGGCTATGAAATTAAATGCCATCTTCAATAATGGTACCCGGCTAAAAGATTTCGTGGATATCTATGCTTTGCTGGAACTCTTTTCTTTAAAGGAATTAACGGACGCAAGTGAAAGAAAATACCCGGAGAATAATATTTCGATGGTGAGACAATCCCTATTGCACCATGAAGATATTGATTTTACCGTAGGAATTGACTATACAGGAAAGGAGGTTAAATGGTCCGCAATTGCGGGTCGCCTCAAGGAAGCCTTTCATAATCCTTACAAGACATTCGAGCTGCCTGAAATTACCAAGAAGTTAATGCAGAAAATAGAATCGGGCAAGAAAGGGAAAATCAGACGGCCTAAACGGTAAGTACGACTTGGCTACATTCGTGCAGTCATATTGAAAAGAAGTATTAAGGACCCCCAAAAGCTCCCCGCATGAACCAGAACAGTTCTGGCAATCCATCCTGGAGGAAGTCAGGAAGGTCGAAGAACAGGGGCTGGTCTCACCCGACCATACCTTCCCCGGCACCCGGCTAATTACTCACATTTATTTTTTTATTAATTAATTGTATCCCTTTTTGAGAATTCGGTTAATTATGGGTTCGCAGTCATACTTCCCGATTATAGCGTTGACTTTGTCAAATAAATTATTGCTTAATCCCTCTGTTCGAATGCCCCATATTCCAGGTTTGGTTATAATCAGAATAATCCCGTTTTCTTTTTCAATTTCTTCTTTTAAAGGAAACAATTTTTGATAAACATCTAATTTTATAGCAATAATAAGTTCAAAAAGATGAAGATCAATATCTGGATCATTAAATAGTTCAAAGTCGCAATAAATATCCATTAACTGTTATTGTTATAATTCTATGGACTGTTTTTCTTACGAAATTCTTCTACGCTTTTATTCACTTTGCCTAGCGTCTCAGAAAGCCCTTTCCATTTAACCTCGTTTAGTATATTTATGAAATGAATGTCAATACTTGTCCATTGTACCGCAATGGAGAGAAAAATATAAAAAATGCCTGTGGTATAATATCTATAAGTGCTGAACACTGTAAGTTTATCTTCTGAAAAGTGTTCTACGCTCAACTGGATTAAAGATGCCAACGCAAAAAATAGCATAAATCCGATACCGACAGGCATAACAATAGCTATTAATGCCTCTTTTGTAAATAGGTATCTTACTTTAGCAAATTTCGGAATCAGGAAATGATAATTAAAATTCTCTATCTCTTGATAGGACTTATCCTTATTGATTCGATCACCCATGATTAAATAATCCTGTTTGGGATAAAAAGATGATATGTGGTCATAGGCGAAAAAAACTACCATTTGGCATAAGAAAAATCCAACGACTATTGTCGATATTGCCCATATAAGCATAAATAAACCTATTAAAATTGACACAAGGGAGTGAAAATTCAGTAAGGCGCAATTCTATTCCCTTTGTGTGTAAACATCATTAATTTCGTTCTGCATCTGCATAATATACTGCTCTATCTGATTTTCTTTTTCTTGTTTTGAGAATTCAGGATAGTTATAATCCACTTTCGATACTGCATCGTTATACTCAATACATATTCCCTTTATTTTATTACGCCCTACTTCACCTAATGTACTGTATGCTTTTTTTAATTGATTGGATATATACATCCTCAATAAATCTTTTTGACTTGGTAGATTATAATAGCCAATAAATGAACCGAGTGATATAACCAAACATTTAAAAAAATCAAAGTAGCGCCCTTCTTCATTCCCTGCGATTATGTTGAATATAGAGACAACCATAATAAGACCTATAAGTATCAATAGAATCAAAGAAGTCCTTTTTTTATATTTTGGAGCAATCGAATATCCACTTTTGATATACATAAATGATCCGAAAAAGATGGGAAGAACTTGGGCAATCTGGATAGCCAGGGGAGTATTCCAACTAAATATTTCTTTAAAGGCCGCTTTTATTACAACGAAAAATATTTCGTAGACAAGTCCAAAAACAAAAATAGATATGGGAAATAAAATAATCCACTTTATCCAGTCTGGTACTTTATTCAGTACTATTGAAAATATGCCATCTGTAAAAGAACTTTCTTTTTCATTTACAGCGGAAGTTGGATATGTTGCCATCTTTAATTTATTTAATTGCCGTGGTCACGGCAAACAGGTAACAAAAATTAGCATTCCTAAGATAGCCTCACCGCCAGAGCTATTTAGCCAAGTATTTCCCCAAATAAGTATCAAATTCTTTTTTAATTGATTCAGGAACATTATCGCTGTACGTCACATTAAAACCAATGGGTTGCTCAATTTTGCTGAGGTCTGGTCCATCAAATTTAAGAGCAATGAAGTTTTCTTCATCTTTAAAAACATCCGGATGCTTTGCTTTTAAATCGTCTCTGAATGCTACGATTGAATCCATTTTGTTTTGATGTTCAGCGTCAACAAATACACTGTTTGGAATGTAATCTTGCATAAATTTTTTTTGATTAGTAATGAAATTACTTCCTACTCGCATTGGGGGACGGATTCTAATATGATGGCCGTTGTTGTATCATTTGCTCATCTTTGTCTTTATGAAGGCTATCGAAATGCACTGATATAATTATCCAATTTCCAAAATAAAACAGAAAGGCATAAAATATCATTGCAGCATAATTCCTCTCTTTAGAGAATATATCCCCATGCTTCCTTTGGATAAAGAATGAGATGCACCAATAAATCCGGACAGTCAATTTGCTTAACTTCACAAGACAATGACTGGAAAAAGCACGAAAAAGACGCGGAGAAAGTATGATGCCTCCTTCAAGGAAGAAGTTTTAAAAATGGTCGCGTCGGGACGCTCT
>JARLHD010000085.1 GCA_031292435.1 Ignavibacteriaceae bacterium | reverse complement strand
CTTCATGTTGCTGAAGAATTGTGTACCCGGTTCGGAATAATTAAAGACGGTGCGATGATCTTTGAAGGGACTAAAGATGAACTTGAAATTATTAAAGGATCAGACCATAAAAACCTCGAATCTCTCTTCCTGGAGCTAACCTGCTAGATGAAAGATATCCTTCACATTCTGAAATATAAAATTATTCTGTTCATGAAAATGAATACTCCGGTAACATTTATGTCCCTGGTGAAAAGTACAGGTATTTCAATTATTTATATTCTCTTTGCTGTTGGATTTTTTATTTTTACTAAAAATACTGTTAGCTATCTTCTGGATTCAGTCAAAATAGGATCATTTCTCCTCCATCGGTTTATTATGATTGTTCTTTTTATGTTTTTTGTTTCAATCAATATTGGGAATATTGTGGTTTCATTTTCTACCTTATTCAAATCTGCCGAAACTGCCTGGTTCTTTACTAAACCAATATCCTTTACCAAGGTATTCTTAATAAAATTTCTGGATAATTTCTTTTATAGCTCAACTACTTTGCTTTTGATTATTTCTGCTGCGCTTCTTGGATACGGAGTTTATTTTAACCTTAGCTGGTACCTTTATCCCGTTATTCTATTATTAATAATTCTGCCTTTTATGTTTTCAGCAGGTTCACTTGGAGCCGTTATTTTACTTATAATCCTTCGTCTGGCGGCAAAATTCGGTCTAAGAAAAGTTATTACCATACTTGGTGTTATTTATGCATCCTGGGTTTTCGGGTTTTATTATATCAGTAGCCCTATTGATCTTGTAAGGAAAGTCTTTCAGTATTTCCCTAATATTAACCAGTACTTTGGATTCCTGGAAAACCCATTAATCAAAGTTCTTCCTAATCGCTGGGTCGCCGATTCTTTGTATTGGATAACAAAGGAACAGTATATCAAAGCAATTCCACTTATAATTAATAATTTAATTCTTTCTATTGCTTTGTTTTGTCTTGCAATGCTGGTTGCAAAAAAATGGTATTACAAAACCTGGCTTACTTCCCTTGAATTGAATTCAGATATTAAAATTAATAACACTATTAAACCTTGTTTCTTCGGCTTTGAAAAGAAATCTCACTTAAATAGTCTTGATGAGGTTATTATTAAAAGAGAATTTCTTCTCTTTATCCGTGAACCTGGGCAGTGGATTCATCTTAGCGTTATGATGTTTCTAATGACAATATTTATTATAGGTATATCCGGGATTAGAATAATTATTGCTGAAAATTATTATAACGATTACCTGAAAACTATTATCTACCTCGTTGTTTCTATGTTCAGTATATTTATGGTTGCAGCACTTTCACTAAGGTTTGTTTTTCCTTTAATAAGCCTTGAAGGTGAAACAGTTTGGAAAATAAGGAGTTCTCCTATTGATCATAAACCTCTATTGGTTAAAAGACTGCTGGTTTATTTTGCTCTTATTTTTATTCTGGGACAGTTGATTACATTCTTTGCTAATTTCCAGTTTCCTTTTGAGCTTTCAATAATAGGGCAGTTAAACTCCACCTTTATTATTATATCAATCGTAAGCCTTAACTTTGGTATGGGAGGATATTTCTCAAACTATAAAGAAAAAAATCCCATAAGGATTGCATCTTCCCAGGGTGCATCTATAACATTCCTTTTTGTGATATTATACCTTGTCCTCCTGATATCTCTTATGTTTATACCGGTATTTAATTATTTCAAAAGTGCACACACCATTCTCGATGCCCCGCTTCGCGATCTTATATTTACAAGTCTGGTGCTCTTTATTTTATCTTTAATTATTGCTTTTATTTTTATCAACCTCGGTTTAAAATCATTCAAAAGGGATATTTGATTCATTTAGGGGCCGGCTTCATATCTGTAATTCCTGTTAACTTCTGCCAAACCTTACCGAAAATTGCCGCATACCAGATAGTCGCAATAAAATAATTTGCAATTGCTGCAACCAAAATTGCCAGATAATTTACGTGAACTACCATGATGAATTCCTCCCTAAGGTTTATAATTAATATTACTTTTGTTCTGTGCCTTTCTGTTTATTCTGATCTGATTTTTAACAAGTAGATCTATTTATCAGGTTTCGCAATTGACCAATGTGCATCTCTCAGTTTCCAACCCGCAAGAGTGCTTTCAACTACTCCTGTAAAATATCCTGAAGGAGAACTCTGTATGCCCTTTTCACCTATTTGAATTTCATGGAATGAAGCAGCCATTACTCCCAGAGATGGTGTTAATGAGTCAATCCGGATATTTCCCCAGGTAAGGTCTACCTGGTGAATTTGGGCTGCAAACCTGTATGATTTTCCCTCCAACCATTTTCTATAAAGACATCTGATTAGATAAAGGTAAATAATAATTCCAATATTATCAAACACTCTAAATTATTATTACCGGATAACTTCATATTTTTTTAATTTTACATGATAATTCAATTAACATTATGTAAATCTGAATATTTATTCTCGGTAAATTATTGTGAAACTAATAATACTTGCCCTTATTCTTATTGTTTTTATACTTACTCCCCAAAATTCAGCTCAGACTCATACAATTTCCGGTTTGGTAAAAGATTTTAATGACGGTACTCCATTGCAGGGGGTAACTGTCGCATTATATTCCAGGCTAAATCAGAAAATATTGGGTGGAACTTCTTCAAATGAAAAAGGCGCATTCAATCTGAAATCTAATTACAAAGAAAAGAATATCGTTCTGAGATTCTCTTATGTAGGTTATGAAACCAAACAGGTTGATAGCATTGATTTTAAGAATAACAAGGCTGACCTGGGAACAATTTTACTTAAACCCGCATCAATTATGAAATCTGCTGTTCAGATAACCGGACAGAAACCCATGGTTGAATTCTATGTCGATAAACAGGTTATAAATATGGATCAGGTCCCCGGCTCTCAGAGCGGATCTGTTTCGGAGGCTTTAAGAAATACCGGTATTGTTGAAGTTGATCCTTCTTCCAGTAAAATAAGTTTAAGAGGGAATAGTAATGTAAATATCCTGATTGACGGTAAACCGCAGCCTATGGCTGATAATCTTCTCGCACAGATGCCCGCCTCCTATATCGATAAGGTCGAAGTGATAACTACTCCTTCTGCCAAAGATGATCCTGAAGGTGATGCCGGAATTATCAACATTATCACTAAAAAAGAACATCACGATAATTACAACGGAACTCTGGCGTTTTATTCCGCTACTCAGCAAATAGGTTATTTAAGTTCTGCACTTAACTACAGGCAGGGAAGCCTTAACCTGTTCGGGTCTGCCAACGGTTATTGGGGTAAATTTACTAAGTACAACAATGGTGAGAGAATTAACTACTTAAGTGATATTCTTCATTCACAAAGTTCAATCGGTCAGAATTTAACTCAGGGGTATATGTCAAATATTAAACTGGGACTCGATTATGATTTTGACACACTCAATTTATTATCTCTAACCGGGAATTATAATAAGACCAATGGAAAAATGATTATATCCGCTGATAATTTAATTTATGATCTGTCTGGCGCTGAAACTTATTCATATGATACAAAGGATGATGGTCATGGGGATTTTAATAACTATAATGTAAGTGGAGATTATAAAAAGAAATTCAATACCAAAGGACACGAAATTTCTGCGGATGCTTTCTTTTCCACTATGGTTAATTCCACTCATGATCTTCTCACCACTCAATATAATTATCTTCCCCTTTACCCCGGTCTGGATCAAATTTTTATAGTTATAGCAAATCAAGCTCATGGAGAAGTCGCAATATCGGGCTTTCAATCAGGTATTCCTTTAATGATTTTACAAAGCATGAAGAAAAGGAAGTTGATGACGGCAGAGATAAAGAAGAAGGCTTATTTAAATAATTAACTTTCTATTATAAATGAAACCTAAAATCTCTATTATGAATTATTATT
>JARLHD010000084.1 GCA_031292435.1 Ignavibacteriaceae bacterium | reverse complement strand
TGCAGGCTATAAGTAGTAATGATACGTATATTTGTTCTCCTCCGGAAGCAAAAATATTTTGGTTGGAGAATGGTGTCGAGGCATATTTTAAAGGGCAATAGAAAAATGAAAAATATTTGCTAAAACAAGGAATCTAAATTACGGAGATCTCTTTTACATTTTGAAAATCAAACAGATACAAAGACAAATTATTCGTAAAAATCTTAGCCTTTTATTGAAAATATTATGTAATAATAAAAAAAAGCCGGAAATTTGAAACATATGAACCTATCTGAGATCATAACACTGGAGCCAGGTAAAAGAAGCGGCAAGCCGTGTATTCGCGGAATGCGCATCACGGTATATGATGTATTGAGCTATCTTGCTGCGGGAATGTCTTTTGATGAGATTTTGGAAGACTTTCCTGAGTTAAACCGAGAGGATATACTTGCCTGCCTTAGTTATGCTGCACAAACGGAAAAAAGATTTAAGATAGCCATATAGTCTTGTGATTGGCAAATAAATGTCTGGGTGCATTAAATATCCCATTGTTATTTGTATTTATAAGAGAAAACTTTTACCTATCTTAGACCTATGGACCAAAACTACCCATACAAATTGCTAATCGATGAAAATCTTTCCAGAAGACTTATTACTACTCTAAGCGATTGGTTTCCAAACACTTCTCATGTCAGCACAGAAAATTTGGGAAAAACACTAGACAGGGAAATTTGGAACTACGCAAAAGAAAAAGGGTACTGCATTCTGACGAAGGACTGGGATTACAACTACCTAAGTGCACTATTGGGTTGCCCTCCCAAAGTAATACATTTAAACTGCGGAAATAAAACCACTGCTTATATCTTGACCATATTGGCTTTCCAACTTGAAGCTATTAAGGATTTTTTAGAAGATCCTATTATTTGCTATCTCGAAATTGAGTAACTAGCAAAGCTTATATGTTCTTTAATTGTACCATAGAGGAATTGAAATTTGTTCTTTGTTTTCATTGTCATTAAATTAATTGTACCATACTGGAATTGAATTGAGTGGTGGAAAATTTTTCTTAGTAAAGAACCGGATAACTACTGCGGAATTTCTATCGGATATCAACGGGATGTGCATAACCTTTTCCAAAAAGTTTATTGCTTTTCTTTAAATTAGTTCTAGCCTAAACTCTTATTCCTATGCGCTTGCTATTAGCACTATCTGCCTTGGGCAGCAGTCAGCCTCCATTGCTCACGCTCAACTATCAGTATCCGCTGTCAGCAGCAATCTACAAAGCTATACAAAAAGTAGATCATGAATTTGCCGCCTTCCTACATGATAAGGGATATGGGGAAGGGGCCAAGAGCTTTAAACTCTTTACTTTTTCTGATATCCGGACACCTTTTAAAATTATCGGCGACCGTATGCAACTACTAACAGGAAAGGCGACGCTGATCGTGTGCTTCCATATTCCGGAAGCGGCAGAAAATTTCATCAAATGGCTATTCATACATCAGCAGTTGGAAATTGCCGACAAGAAGACGAAAGTGATCTTTTCCGTAGAGCAGGTTGAAAGCGTGCCTTCCGTCCTACCGGCAGGGTCATCTACCTCCGACACTAGTTTTGCCACGGTGATATTTCAGCCATTATCACCGATGGTAGTGGGTCGTAAGAACGATCGTGGTCATTATGATTACAGATCCCCTTTCGATATTGGCTATACAGATTGCCTGCTATACAATTGGCTGGAGAAATACCAGGCAGCTTCTTCGATAAACGTTATCCGCCTTGAGCAAATGAAAGAACGAGTACAAATCCGCGTTGAATTCTTCCCACACCCACCCCAACAACGACTAATCGCTATCAAGCAGGGTACAGAAGCCGAAACCCGCATACGAGGATATACCAAGTTCCGGCTAAAAGTAACGGCGCCGGCGGAATTGTTGGAGTTAGCCTCGAATGCAGGGTTGGGACTCCACAATGCGCAGGGTATGGGCTGTGTGGAAATTATCAGGATTGTCAAAGAAAAAAACTCATTATATGGCACAAAAGATCATCAAACAGGCATAATTGGTGTTTGAGAAGATTAAAATAAACGATGAACAGGAGAATGGGTGTTGGTCAGCGAGGGGCATGACTAAAAAAGCCTGTCTCAACAGTGGCCAGGATATCCATGACCATTTCGTGCGAATGCACGAAATGGTCAAAGTTGATTCCGGAACATCACGGGAAATAGAAGGCATAATAAAAAGCTGGCTTAAGAATCTAAAACTGCTCCTCTGGAAATATAAATCAGTTTAGACTATGAGAATCCATCTAAAACTAAGGTCAGAAAAAAAGCCTGTTCCATTTAATTATCAGCCCCAAATAACTGGTGCCATACATAAATGGATAGGGAAAAATGAAATACATGATAAGACATCTATGTATTCTTTTTCGTGGTTGCAGGGAGGCAAAAAAAGGGGAGATCATCTGATCTTCGAGAACGGAGCTATTTTTGAATTTAGCTCATATGATAATACCTTAATAAAAGCACTTATTCGTGGAATACAAATTGACCCTATAATAAATTTTGGACTGGAGGTATCAGAGCTCACATTACAGGAACCTCCGATATTTTCACCCAAAGAAGTATTCTATGTATCCAGTCCAATTCTCGTTAAAAGAAAAGTAGAAGAAAAGGAAATTCACTATACATATAATAATCCCGAATGCGATATTCTTCTTACGGAAACTCTAAAAACCAAACTTAGAAAGGCGGGCATTTCTGACAAGAATATAAACGTGAGCTTCTATAGGGGCTATCCAATGGCAAGAACAAAAATAATATATTATAATAAGATCGGCAATAGAGTAAATATATGTCCTGTAGAGATTGCTGGATCTCCCGAACAAATAGCCTTTGCCTGGAATGTTGGCATAGGGAATAGCACCGGCATTGGTTTTGGAGCACTAAAATAATTAATACTATGAATTATCATGTTGTAAAATTTACCGGTCCATTTGGTTTCATTAAACCTTGGACAGCCGTTAGAGATAGCGAAACCTTTAGCCAACAATTTCTTACACCATCAATCACAGAAGGCATTGAAAAAAAGCTATTCCCGGAATTATTGAATGAGCAAAACTTTCCCAAAGGCACTATATACAAGATTAAACGTCACCGGCTATCTTATGAACAAATGTCCCAACAACAAGAACAAATACAACCACGAGGGTGGAATAAAACAAAAAACAGCTATTTGCGTCCAAATGCCATTCTCATCCGGGGTATTCTGTTAAATCCAACCCTTTGGCTGGCCTTTAACAATAAACAAGACGCAGAAATCGCATTTAGGCAGCATATATGCCTAAGCCGAAACGAAGACATTCTGTTGCCTATAGAATTAATGGAAATCGCTATGGAAACATTCGATGCTGATTCAGGCACATTCCCTGGATTTGAACTGATGTTTGAAAAAACTAAAGGTTCCTTTATCGTCGGCTACAACAGATATAGAAACAATGAAATCATGTATGGCTCAGTTAAAATAGTCGGCCATCCTGTTAAAACATTTTAGTGAACAAATACGAATACATAAAAGCTAAAGGTGATCCTGAATGGACCTCATTGTATGATCATCTAAATCACGTTGTTATTGCAGCCACAAAATTCGCGGAAAATGTTAAGATTGATATGGAAATTGCCCGATTAGGCGCAATTTTACATGACATAGGCAAAGTTCATGACGTATTCCAGCAGCAGTTAAAAGGCAAAAAACCTTATCAAGCCTTCAGACATGAACTCTCCTCTCTCTTTTTTCTACCCTTAGTAAAAGATGAACAAAAAGAAGCAATTATTGAAATGATCGTAGGGCATCATAAATCTATCTGTAACGATGCGGGTCAAAAGGGAATTCTTGATTTACTGGAATGTGAAGATGATCCATTGGATTACCATTTGGGAAATTGGGAAAACTGGAGCCTGATTGCGCTAGGAATCCTCAAAACCTTTGGTATTGAAACCCGAATTATCAACAGGAATGAAGCCATTGCAGCATGGAGCTTTGTAGTAACTTATTGCAAAAATATCTTTCAAACCAAAAGAGGCTATTCGGAGTGGCGCGGGTTGTTAATGGGAGCAGACTATTTTGCCTCTTCTCAAATAGAAAAAACACATGAATATATAAATAAATCGTTTAATAAAGCAAACCTTACTTTTTTCAACCGCCGCCATTTGTTATACCCCTTGTCGTTAAAAGACACCGTCAGCAATAAGCCATACACAATGGTAGTAGCATGCACCGGTGCCGGCAAAACAGACTATCTGTTCAGGAGATGTAAAGGTCGTGTTTTTTATGTTTTACCTTTTCAAGCTTCCATAAATGCAATGTATCACCGGTTAAAAAAAGACTTACAAGAGAGCAATCCTGGATTAGATATCCGGGTCTTGCATGCCGCGTCTACTTTAGTTACGAAAGACGATGAAGATACGGATTCAAGTTTACAGGAATTAGTTGGATCCTCAATAAAAGTACTTACTCCTTACCAATTGGCAGGCATAGCATTCGGCAGCAAAGGATATGAATCCATTATTCTTGATATAAAAGAGTGTGATGTGATCCTGGATGAAGTGCATACCTATTCTGGCATTTCACAATCTATAGTTTTAAAAATTGTCTCAGTCTTGAAATCACTGGGATGCCGCATCCATATTGGTACAGCTACCATGCCGACCCTTCTTTATGAGAAAATAAAGGAATTGCTAGGCGCTCAAGATATATTGGAGGTTAGGCTGTCAGATGCAGAGCTAAATGAATTTAATAGACATACATGCCATAAATTAAAAAGCTGGGAAGATTCCTTTCCTATTATCCAAAATGCAATCGCGGAAAACAAAAAAGTGTTAGTAGTCTGCAATCGCATAGAAAAAGCACAAAATATTTTTGAATTATTACAAAAGTATCTACCAGATCAGGACATTCTTTTACTTCATAGTCGTTTTAAACGAATACATCGTAATAAAAAAGAAAAGCTTTTAATAGGGCTAGATAAAACAGGGAACCCTACTAAATTCTTCAATACGTCCAATAAATCATGCATCGTTGTTTCCACGCAGGTAATAGAAGTAAGCCTCGATATAAGTTTTGACATCCTTATTACAGAAGCCGCGCCACTGGATGCACTGATACAAAGATTTGGACGCATTAACCGGGTAAGAACTGAGCATACTATAGGAAAACTTAAGCCGGTTTTTGTAATAACTCCGCCTGAAAGCATACAGGATGCAAAACCATACGATTGGGATATATTGAAAAAAAGTTTTGGGGCATTACCAGATAACTGCATTTTAGAAGAATCCAACTTACAGAAAAAAATTGATCAAGTATTTTCTAAAATGGATCTTGTTACGATTGAAACACATTCCATCTTTAAAGAGATGGGAAATTGGACGATCCCATTATTGACACATCGCTCATCTATGCTAATGGATATACTGGAAATCGATAGTGTAGTCTGCATAACAGAAAGCGATATTGAAAATTATCGAAATGCCTCATTTGAAAATAAGATGCAATATGAAATACCAGTCAGATACCATTCTGTAAAATCCTACCCAAGACTTAGAGATATCGGTTCTGCACCATTTATCATACCTGATTCAGCTTATAGCAGTGAGCTCGGTATGTTAGTAAATAATTTAAAGAAAAGAAATATGGAAGACCAAATATTATAACCATGTATACAACAGCTATCGGATATACATTTCTAAATGAATACAATAGACGTAATCATACTGATTATTTACCCAGGGATTTTTTTGATAAAGTCTATTTCGGCTTATTCTTTGATAATAAGAAATATTTGCTATGGGCGCAAAATTCTCCATTTGTTCAAGGTATAAGCAAAAAGAAGCCTTACTTTGATTCAGAGGAAAGACAAGAAACCCTGTTGCAATTTCATGAAAAAATATCTCGCGGGGATAGGGATGCCAGTATCGCTATTGGGTATCCGGCTGCAGAAATTAAAGAGTTTGCAACTACCTCGGGACTGGTGACGGACATTGATATTCCAATTAGTCAGGATGAAACCTATTTATCCTGGATTGGAGCTTCTTTAAGCATTGGTGTCGCGGGAGGCTATGCAATACTATTTAACCAGCCGGAAATGCTGTATGCTGTTTTTGAAGGCTGGAAAGTCTATCGGAAGCTCTTAAATGAACCGACCTTAGAAATCATGCGCCCTAACCAAGTTATTACCTGGAACGGTCAATGGCTAACATACAAATTTAGCTGGAAATTCAGAGATGATTTTGATTTCAATATATTAGAAACGGAAAAGTTCTTCACCAAAGAGGATAAAGAAATAAGTATAAGTACCATTGAATGGCCCCGCCTGTTTTTCAGCCTGTCAAGAAGGTATCCGGATGCTGTACAAACCGGCTATGTTTTTTCTTTAGGGCAAACCAATAAAACGGTAGGTTTTATTCCCTTTCAATTAAAAAACGGAACAAATCTAATTACGATTTATAAAAAACTTTTTGGAGAGGACAACTATCTTAAGAATACATTCTTATTTGAGTCTCTCTTTGGGAAACATATAAAACGGGCTTGCGAATTAGGATCTATTGGACTACAGGCATTAGAACCCAAAAATTTAACTAAATATTTTACAGATGTGACCCTTGATCTGACAAAACCGGATATAATTCCCAGAAAAAATGAATCCGATACCGAGTTTGAAGAAAGAAGGAACAAACTTCTGGCCAAAGACACTGAAAATATTACCACATTCCGAACATATAAAACCTGGTTAATAGCTATGCTTACAAAAAATAAAGAGGAAATCGCTGACTATACAAAAGAAATAGCAGCAGCTCTGGTACAATACCGTGCCGGAGCAAGAAAATTAGACAGAAAGACCCTGTTGGAAAAAAAATTATTTGCGTCTTCCAAGAAGAATAATTTCATCGAAGGCTTGATTGAAATTATTTCCGATAGTGATGTCGATCTTTCAATTATTGAGAAAGTTAATGATTTAAAAAGTTATGTTCATTACCTGAATAACGATGATTTTGTTTATTTCTGGCTATTACTAAAATTTGATTACGCATACCAGGAAAGAATTTCATAACAGTAAAAATTCAATACTATGAGCACAATTTATATCAGAACATTAAAGCATGTAGAAAATACTGTTTTTTGTGTACAAAACGGTCAGAAAACATACTTCGATCCGGTTTTCAGGAAATTCATACCATATTCAAGTGGGCAACAGGTAAAAAGGTCATTAATCGACTCCTTAAACAGGCAGTTGAATTCTCCTGGCTCTCCTACGACATTCATGTGGGACGTGAATAAGAAAAAGGAATTAAAGGAAGGCGAGGTTTTCGGCACTTGTGATCCAAGCTATGCAGATCAGCTATTTGGAGGATGGATGCGTGCCGCCAAAGGAGGGGAAGAAAGAACTTTAAAAAGGAGGAGCCCTTTGTCAATTTCTTCGATGAGAGCGATTCACCCCTTATTAGCAAACGTGAACAAAGAAGATGCATCTTTTGACAGAAGTGATAGGCCCAACAACAAAATTATCGTCCGAAATGAAAATGGTAGCATTTTAACTGATGAAGAAGTAGTTGAATTGCTGGAAGGTAAGGATCGTAGTCTTTCCCGTAAATGGATACCGGAAAACGCAAGAGCAACTGGTCTGTTTGTTCAAGATATCGCCATTGATCTCCGACGATTGTTTTCGGTTTCATTAAATCATTTAGAACCGGAAATTTCTTCCGATACGGAAAAAAAACTACGTGATACAGGCTGGATAGAATCTATAAATATTTTTGGCCAATGTTTAATCGCGCCTGAATCTATTCGAGATCAATGGATTCCCGCTCTTGTCAAAGCCATTATTGATTGGAAAATCACATCTAATCAGGCAAGAACATTCAGCCTTATGGAAACACTCGCATTGACAGTAAGCAATAATGCCAATAAAACAGCTACAAGCATCCGGGCAAAGCTGATGGAAGATGAAAAAGCCAAAATTATTATAGAAGAGTCCTTAGACGGTGTAGATACTTTTGTAACCTTACCTGCAGCAGGTTACACATTTACTAATATTGAATCCGCTTCAGCTTTGGAACAAGCCGAACAAAGATTAATTACAATAATTAAAGGATATAATTACCAAAGCTCAGTGAATAATTGATTTATAAAAAAACATCAGTAGTGTCCGGTTAAATTAGGTTGATTTTCAATTGAATGGAATTTTGCTCTTTGATATCTTGGGATAAATAGTTTTCGAAAAGTTGGCTCAGTAACGTTTTGTCTAACAGCGATACGTTCAAGATCTGCAATATCTCGTAGGTTGATTGCTTTAACTTCAACTTGCTTTTGATAATTGCTACGAGGGTATAAGTTATGATGGCGATATAGACTTGTGTTTTCACGGCATTGACAGAAGTTCCCCAGAAGGACTTTATTTTCAGATGTTGTTTAATCCATTTGAAGAACAACTCGATCTTCCATCTATATTTATACAACATAGCAATCTCGATGGCAGGAAGCGTCAGATTGTTTGACAAAAACACAAAGGTTCTATTTTGTTCGGCATCATGAAATTTAATTCGTCGGAATATTTTCGGATACGACTTATAGGACCGATACCCTTTAAGTATTCCCTGTTGATCACAAATGACACCTTTCGATTTGTCCGCCTTAAGTGAACTTATTCGCTTAACCTGATTGTTGTCTTTTGCCCTTGTTACAAAAAATGCATGATGCTGATCAATGATGTAAAACCTCTCAAAGTCAACGTAACCGCGGTCCATGACATAATAACCGTCTTTTTCGTAAGTAAGTTCATCAAGGCCATTTACATCATGAACGCTTGCCGGAGTTACATGGACAAAGACTGGGATAGACGTTTTTACATCGAACAGTGTATGCAGTTTTACAGCAGCTTTTGCCTTTCGGAAGGTTGCCCACCAAAACACACTTAGACATAGATCTATTACAGTGGTATCAAGGGCGTAAATATTTCCTTTTATTGACAAATTAAAATCGCTATCAGGCATGCAGCATTTACGAGCCTCAGCAATGAGTTCATAGGCAAACAGTTCAAAGATTCGGTAATCCCTTTTCTCATTTGCTTCAGCAAGATTGGAACGAGAAATAGTTTTTCCAAATCCTAAATGGTAATGCTTGGGCCGATGAGCACTGATGCAAACGAGTAGATCTCGCAAGCTGTCACGATTACTTAATTGCCCAAACATCATGCATAGTAGTTGGTTCCAGCATGTAAAATGCTTCACCCATTTATCGCCTTGATGCTTATGAACACAACGATCAAATATCCTGGCAGGCAGAAAAGTAACAACCTGTGCGAAGACGTATTTGCCCTGATTCATGAACTTGCTGATTTTCAGCAATTTATAAAATCAGTGATTTCAAATCGTCACCGAGCTAATTTTCGATCAAACCTTTATCCAACAAGAGTTTCAAAGAACTAGTTATATTTTTTACCGGACACTAATGAAAAAACATAGTCGATCACTATGTCATTCCTATTCAAAATACTATTAAAAAATATTACAGACCTTTTGGTATGGAGAAGACTACTCGTGCCGGAGCAGTTTACTTTTCTGCAATTCTACAAGACTATACAGGTCGCTTTTGGATGGGATAATTCTCATCTCTTCCAGTTTCCGCCCAATGGATATGGCTCTCACCCTGTCATTGTTATTCCCAATCCCGAATGGGACGACGAGCCCCCACTGGATAGTAAGAAAGCCAAACTTTATGAGATCTTTACCACTCCAAAACAAAAACTCATCTATATCCACGATTTTGGCGATGATTGGGCCCGTACGATCACTCTTGAAAAAATGACAGAAGATAAGCTGCTTCACGCCGATTGTATAGCCGGCCAAGGTGCATCTCCTCCGGAAAATCGCGGAGGAGCATGGGGATATGCTAATCTCAAGATCGTATTAGATGTTCATAACCCCCCCCCGATCATAAACGAATGAAGAAATGGCTTGGGTTAACCAAAATAAAATCCTGGGATGCCGGTGCTTTTGATCTGGAAAAGATAAGACGCTTGGCTCACAAGGTATAAAACCAGATGCGGGCTATAAAAATAACTGCCCGGAAGAAACCTGAACTGAAATGACAAATAAATCCTTCGACCATGATAAACGGTAGCAACGTGCTATTCCAACCCTTAACATAAACCTTATACACTTAAAGGGCGAGGGATGGAAAAATATTTCCGACTTCGAAGATCTGTACCAACTTTCTAGATTTACGCATATATTTTTATGATTACTGCCACCCATATTAACTACTATCATATCTGTCATCTCAAACTATGGCTGTTTGCAAACGGCATTACCATGGAGCATGCTTCCGACAAGGTTTCCGAAGGAAAACTTATTCACCAGACCAGCTATCCACAGCGGCCAGAGAAATATACAGAGATAGAAATTGGGGGCAGCAAAATCGATTTTTATGATGCCAGGAATAAGGTCATCCATGAAATCAAAAAATCCGGCAGTATGGAGGCTGCGCATGAATGGCAGGTAAAATATTATATCTGGCTGCTGGAACGAAATGGCATAGAAGGAGCCAAAGGGACTCTTGAATACCCCAAATTGAGAGAAACAAAAGAGGTGGAGCTGAATGAAGAAGACAGAAAATACCTGGAGGAAATAATTAAGCAAATAAATAAAATTATTTCAGATGAGAAATGTCCACCCCGATTGAATAGTAAGATATGTAAAGAGTGCTCTTACTATGATTTTTGCTATGCTGGTGAATAAAAAACCCTAATACGATTATGAAAAAGTCTTACTACCTTTTTAATCCCGGTCGGATGAGCCGAAAGGATAATACATTAAAATTCACTCCGGTCGACGAAGAAGGCAATGAAGGCAGTCCCAAATACATCCCGATTGAAAGCGTAGATAACCTGTATATCTTTGGCAGCCTAGATGGCAATAGCTCTTTATATAATTTTCTTGGCAAAGAGCATACCAGTGTTCACTTTTTTGATTATTACGAACATTATACAGGATCGTTTATGCCAAAAGACTATTTGCTGGCCGGAAAAATGCTAATCGCCCAGGCCGACGCCTATGCTAAACTTAAAAAAAGACTGCCCATTGCCCAAAAACTGGTAGAGGGGGCAGCTTTCAATATGCTTAAAAATCTTCGTTATTATAATAACAGGGAAAAAGATACTGATAAACAGATAAGACGTATTGAGGAACTTGCAGAAACCATAGTCACTTCACCAGACGTTGAAACATTGATGGGCATTGAAGGGAATATTCGCATGAACTATTATGAAGCCTTTGCAGCTATCATTAATGATTTTGAAATGGGGCAACGTACCAAGCAACCCCCCTCGAATGAGGTAAACACCATGATCTCTTTTGTAAACAGTCTATGCTATACCCTTTGCCTGGACATGATCTACCATACACAGCTCAATCCAACAATCAGCTTTCTGCATCAACCGGGTGAGCGGAGATATTCATTGGCTTTAGATCTGGCGGAAATATTCAAGCCCATTTTGGCTGACCGGTTGATCTTCACCTTACTGAATAAGAAGCAGATACAGAAAAGTGATTTTGATCACCGCCTGAATAGTTGCTTGCTTAAAGACAGCGGGCGCAAAACGGTCGTAAAAGCGTGGGACGAAAAGCTGAATGAAACCATCAAGCACCGTTCACTCGGAAGAAATGTCAGCTACAAACACATGGTAAAACTTGAATGTTACAAGCTGGCGAAGCATATTTTAGATATGGAAGATTATAAACCCTTTAAAGCCTGGTGGTAATGTATGTAATCCTGGTGTATGATATCGAAGAAAAAAGGGTCGGTAAAATGCTAAAGCTATGCCGCCGTTACCTGAATTGGATACAGAATAGCGTATTCGAAGGTGAGATCACAGGAGTGAAACTTAAAGAGTTGGAATATGAGGCAAAACAAATAATGAATATTGAAAAAGATAGCCTGATCTTGTTCAAAAGCCGGGAAGAGAGATGGCTAAACAAAGAGATCATTGGAAAAGAGAAAAACGACCTGGATAATATAATATAGTCGTCGCTCCATCCAAAAATATGCAGTTAGCAGCTAAAACATCTTCAAGAAAATCGTACAACACACGTCTGATAAGGCTTTTGAGGCGTCGTCGAACACAGGGGGAGATCATATAATTGCACCTCGACTACTTTGGAGGCCAAAAAATCGCCTTTTTTACACTCTTAAAGACTGAAAATTAGTATATTGTTATGCTATCACAAGCGACTTTTAATTGTACCATACAGGAATTGAAACAGATGTCCCTGCGGGAATAAGGCTAAATGTCTTTTCACTTTTAATTGTACCATACAGGAATTGAAACAGGGACAGGGGCCTAAGCCAAAACAAAGCCTTAAAGCTTTTAATTGTACCATACAGGAATTGAAACGAACTAAAGCCAGTAGGCAGGCCCCTCAATAGTTAAACTTTTAATTGTACCATACAGGAATTGAAACGGATTTACTAACAGCCGGTCACCTGGGTTTAAGCTCTTTTAATTGTACCATACAGGAATTGAAACGGGAAAGTTTTGCTCCTTAATTTAGCTCTATTTGGACTTTTAATTGTACCATACAGGAATTGAAACCAGTTAGTTGGGGTAATTTCAATTTTTTAAAATTTTCTTTTAATTGTACCATACAGGAATTGAAACGAATGGCATATAGGCGAATTCTTGGAAGACGTTACTTTTAATTGTACCATACAGGAATTGAAACGGGTTTAAGCTGAGACTCCCCATGCTAGTAGCGGAAACTTTTAATTGTACCATACAGGAATTGAAACCAATCTCCCAGTCTTGTAATTCAGGCCCCAGCTTCCTTTTAATTGTACCATACAGGAATTGAAACGGGTAACGTCGTCTGGGGGAACTTTTGAAGAATCTTCTTTTAATTGTACCATACAGGAATTGAAACACGGGTCTTATTTGGGAGGAGATGGAACTGGTAATTCTTTTAATTGTACCATACAGGAATTGAAACACAGAAGATTTTTATCACGACAAACGCACTTCATACTTTTAATTGTACCATACAGGAATTGAAACATATAACCTGGAGGTCATCCGCGCGGCCGTGGTGGGCTTTTAATTGTACCATACAGGAATTGAAACGAGATTCCAAAATCGTTTCTCCCATTCCCATTTGACGCTTTTAATTGTACCATACAGGAATTGAAACTGATCTTCAAAGAGTGGGGTATAGACGACAGATACTCTTTTAATTGTACCATACAGGAATTGAAACTAAACAAGTAGCTTTTATTTCCTTGTGTCCAAATTCTTTTAATTGTACCATACAGGAATTGAAACATAAAAAGCTCTACAGGGCTGATATGGTCGAATTGCTTTTAATTGTACCATACAGGAATTGAAACTGAGTAATGAGCATGTTCACCCGATTTTTCAGCCTCTTTTAATTGTACCATACAGGAATTGAAACTAACCTCATATAGGTTGCTTGGCTTCTCTGGCTTCCTTTTAATTGTACCATACAGGAATTGAAACAAAAGAGCAGTGAGTTGGATAGTATTTGACAAGACCTTTTAATTGTACCATACAGGAATTGAAACGGCATAGGCTTCCACTAAGTACGCGATGCAGGTATCTTTTAATTGTACCATACAGGAATTGAAACATTAATAATTCCGTGAACGTTTTCGCCCACAATCCCTTTTAATTGTACCATACAGGAATTGAAACTAGCTATTTGGTAAGGTCGCAAGGCCCCTTTAGTGCTCTTTTAATTGTACCATACAGGAATTGAAACAGAACAACAGACAAAATGGATCAGGCGGATTTGGCAAACTTTTAATTGTACCATACAGGAATTGAAACAAGAAATGTATTATGTAGTACAGCATTGCAGAACTCTTTTAATTGTACCATACAGGAATTGAAACGATAGGGTAGTATTAGGGTTTACTCCGGCTGACACCTTTTAATTGTACCATACAGGAATTGAAACGCTATGACACGCAGATCCGCTCATACGGTTACCTATCTTTTAATTGTACCATACAGGAATTGAAACTGAATATTACCCTGGGCCGCGTGAATGCCTTTTGCTTTTAATTGTACCATACAGGAATTGAAACAAAGCTGCCTGCCGAATCTGGCTGCAGGTCACCAATCTTTTAATTGTACCATACAGGAATTGAAACAAGAATATGATGTTGTTCTCAACATCAAACGGAAACTTTTAATTGTACCATACAGGAATTGAAACGGCGATGACCCGGATTATTTTGCAGAAGATCTACAACTTTTAATTGTACCATACAGGAATTGAAACGGCAATAAAAGCGTCTACAATCGTTTGGCCATTAACTTTTAATTGTACCATACAGGAATTGAAACTATTCCCCCCATTTACTTTTCAGCTTATCCACTACTTTTAATTGTACCATACAGGAATTGAAACCATCGTGTTCTTTTTAAGGTGAAAGAAATAGTTAACTTTTAATTGTACCATACAGGAATTGAAACAAGTTTATAGGACGCGGGCCGATCCAGCTTACGGGGCTTTTAATTGTACCATACAGGAATTGAAACGGGTAAGGCGGGGTCTATATGGGATAGATGGCTGGACTTTTAATTGTACCATACAGGAATTGAAACTTAGGTATGGGTACGAATATGATGCCGCTCGAGATGCTTTTAATTGTACCATACAGGAATTGAAACTAGACAGTTGCCGGTGGCACGAACGCATTGGTGGCTTTTAATTGTACCATACAGGAATTGAAACATAGATGCCTTAGAGATCTGTTGTCGTGCCCGTAACTTTTAATTGTACCATACAGGAATTGAAACGAATTTAACATTGTTCACCGTGGGTGTATTCCATAAAGTGTGTCAGGCTCGTTGGCAAATGATGTTTTGACGATATGTGGCCTGGCTATATTCTAACGATGCTGTGCAAAAAATCATTTGACTACGAGTTGTTGTTTTATATATTTAATTTCAGGCGATCT
>JARLHD010000083.1 GCA_031292435.1 Ignavibacteriaceae bacterium | reverse complement strand
CATCACGTGGTATATTGGCTGCAAAGACAGAAGGGACTATATTGAGGAATATATATATGCCTGTTATGAATCCTGCTGGTTTTAAAGCTAAGACTATTGAAAATGCTCTATCTCAATAATTTAAAATACTCGACAAAAATGTTTAGAAAATGCCTGGGCTTGATTTAAGTTTTCATTATGCTTCTGAAGCAGATATACTTTGTTGCCATAGCTTCTCTTATTCCAAAATATCCTCTGAATTAATAAAAATTTTAATTCAATAGCAAGGATTTTGTTAGTTTTTGAGACTTATAGATATTAAGTTTAGAAGTTAATTTTTAAGAATTTCTTAAAAGCTGACTTGTTATTTTTACTTTCACAATATTTAATTAAATCAATCTTATGGAAAAACTGGCAGTAGTAGCTTTGGGCGGTAATGCCCTATCACGTGGAAACGAAGCAGGTACAATTGAACAACAGGAGAAAAATACTGAAAATACAATGACGCACCTGGTTGGACTTATTGAAAAAGGTTATAACCTGGTTATAACTCATGGAAATGGACCGCAGGTTGGCAATATTTTACTTAGAAATGAAGCCGGATTCACTCAATACAATATTCCTAAAATGCCTCTGGATGTCTGCGTAGCCGACTCTCAGGGAGGGATCGGTTATATGATTGAAAAAGAATTAAGAAATATGCTTAGCGAACATAATATAAATAAAAATGTGATCTCAATAATTACTCAGGTAATTGTCGATAAAAATGATCCTGCTTTTCAGAATCCAACAAAACCTGTCGGTGCATTTTATACTAAGGAGGAAGGGGATAAACTTGCTGAGGCAAATAAATGGGTATTTAAGGAAGATCCGCGCAAAAGAGGATGGAGAAGGGTAGTGGCTTCTCCTAAACCGATGGATGTGCTGAATAAAGAATTAATTAAGAGATTAGCTTCTGAAGGAAATATTGTCGTAGCAGCCGGCGGAGGCGGGATTCCTATCTATATGGAAAACGGACGCATTGAACCGATTGAAGCTGTTATCGATAAAGATCTTGCTTCTTCTCTTCTTGCAACTGAAATAGGAGCGGATGCATTTTTTATTTTAACGGATGTACCCAAAGCATTTATTCATTTTAACAAACCTGAACAGTTGGCTCTTGATGTATTGACATTAAAGGAAGCCAAAAAATACAGTGCCGATGGGGAATTTGCTTCAGGTAGTATGGGTCCTAAAATAACTGCTGCTATTGAATTTGTGGAAAATGGTGGGCAGGAGAGTATTATTACCGAAGCTGCTCAATTAAATGACAGCGCTTGCGGAACAAGAATTATCTCAAATAATTAAACGGATATGTTATGGCTGTAAATATGAAAGGCAAAAGCCTGATTGAAATAAATCACTTAAGTCTTGAAGAGATTTACCAGATATTCGACTTAAGCAAAACATTAAAAGAGAAATTAATTACCGGTGAACCTCATAAATTGCTTGAAGGAAAAACACTCGGTATGATTTTCTCAAAACCTTCCACAAGAACTAGGATATCATTCGAAGCCGGAATATATCAGCTTGGCGGCATGGGAATGTATTTTAATCAGAATGACCTCCAGCTTAAGAAAAGTGAAAGCGTTTCAGATACAGCCAAAGTACTTTCACGTTATCTTAATGGAATTATGATCAGAACTTTTGATCACCAGGATGTAATCGATCTTGCAAAATTTGGCTCCATTCCTGTAATAAATGGACTTACAGATCTTCACCATCCCTGTCAGGTATTAACTGATCTCTTTACTGTTCTTGAAAAAAGAAGGGTATTAAAAGGACTCAAACTTGTCTACATAGGTGATGGAAATAATATGGCGCATTCTTTATTGCATGGATGCTCTAAAGTCGGAATGGATATTACTATTGCTTCCCCTTCAGGATATATGCCACTCAAAGAGATTGTCGAGGAGTCAAAGGTCAATGCAAAATACATGGGAAGCAAAATTGAAATTACTGAAGATCCTGTCAAAGCTGTCAGCGGCGCTGATATTATTTATACTGATGTGTGGGCAAGTATGGGACAGGAAAAAGAAGCTGCTGAAAGAAGGAAGAAATTTATTCAGTACCAGGTTAATAAAGAATTGGTTAAAAATGCAAAAGATGATTATATCTTTATGCATTGCCTCCCCGCGCATAGAGGCGATGAAGTGACTGATGAAATTTGTGATTCCCCTAATTCAGTAATTTTTGATGAAGCTGAGAACCGTCTACATGTCCAGAAAGCTATTATGGCTTTAGTAATGTAAATTACTCGTCAATTTTAATTTCTATTTCTACTATCTTGTATCCTTTGATAGTTTCCTGGGCTCCAAAAATAACTCCGACAAGTACTGAGATCATTCCCATCAGGAATAAAAACGTTACAATGAAAGTCAGTTCCTGTGCACCTATGTAATATTCAAATCCGATCGAAAGCGATGTTAATACAAAAAGCGCTACGGCTATAGTGTATGATAATACCGTATTTCTTACAAGCTTTACTCTGAATCCCAGTGCCTGAAGTTGCTTGGATATGCTTGCGATTCTCACATTCTCTTCCAGGTTAATGGCTTTGTCTGATAGCTTTCCCAGTATCCTCCTTCTTTCTTCATTTAGAAGTCTTATCCTGTTTACTACCATTGAGTATTTATTATTTATTCCCAGTATCAGCAATCCGCATGCGGATATCATAATTCCCGGAGCCAGCATTAATTGTATAACTTCTATAATTGAAATTTTATTCATTAATTTTCTGTCCTCTTTATAAAATCCGTAATCACTTTATCGGTTGATTTTGTAAGTTCTTCCGGTGTTCCTGTAAAGTATATCTTGCCTTTATGCAATAGCGCTACCTTATGAGCAACATTTCTCACACTGAACATATCATGAGTTACTACAACTGAGGTAACATTCAGTTTTTTCCCGAGCTCCCTTATCAGGTCATCTATTGAATCTGACATAATTGGGTCAAGTCCGGTTGTAGGTTCATCATAAAGGATATACTCAGGATTTGTAGCAAGTGCTCTTGCAAGTCCCACTCTTTTTTTCATTCCGCCTGAAAGTTCGGAAGGTTTTAGTCCCTGTATTCCCGGCAGTCCTACAAGCTCAAGTTTTTCAGATATAATTTCATCTATCTCGCTTTGAGGTATTTTAACTTCAGCTTCTACCAGGGGGAGTCCAATATTTTCCGCAACAGTCATTGAATCAAATAATGCTGAACCCTGAAACAAAAAGCCGAATTTTTTCCTTAATGTATAAAGTTGAATTTCATTAAGATTACTCACAATTTCGCCTTCTACTCTAACTTGCCCGGAATCCGGCTGGAGCAGTCCCACAATGTGCTTAATTAAAACACTTTTCCCTTCACCGCTTCGTCCGATAATAACTAGTGTTTCACCCTTGTTAATAACAAGGTCAACTCCCCGGAGTACCTGGTTATCACCAAAGCTTTTATAAAGGTTATCAATCTCAATCATTTTATGTTCTTTTTCTTAATATAAAAATATGGAAATTTTATCTTGAATAAACTTGATTTAATTTATTTTTTTAAATTAGATTTGTTTATTAAAACTAATCCGGAGATCCAATGAAAATCCTTTATTTTCTCATCGTTCTCTCAGTAACTTGCAATACCTTTGCTCAGCAAACCTATTATAGGGAGAATAGGTTCTGGATGACATCCCCGGGTGCTTTTAAATCAGGATTATATGGA
This sequence comes from Ignavibacteriaceae bacterium, assembly GCA_031292435.1. Lineage (GTDB taxonomy): Bacteria > Bacteroidota > Ignavibacteria > Ignavibacteriales > Ignavibacteriaceae > Fen-1301. The sequence goes on along the minus strand of JARLHD010000083.1, from coordinate 20,585 downwards.
TTTGATAATCCTGCATTGTTAAACTATCAAAATCAGCCTGATCTATATTTTACATGGTCAAATGAAAACGGTAGATGGAATGATTTAAATAACTGGGGATTATTTACTGCAGTTCCTAATTTCGGCTTTGGATTGGTAAATCAAAAATTCCAGGACCATAGCGTAACAGATTATAAATTATCTGCTGCCTTGGGTTCTGAAGATTTTAGTCTTGGATTAGGTTATGGCTGGTCCTCAGGAGATGTTGGATATTATGACAGGTCGAATTTGTTGACCCTGGGTTTACTTCTACGCCCGGTTCGGTATGCTTCTTTAGGATTTACTGGTAATATATTATTCTCTGGACAAAATGAAGGAATGTTTGATCTTGCTCTCCGTCCTTTAGGTGATGAAAAGATCTCATTATTTGGAGATTATATTTTTAAGAATGATATGACTGATCTGGATAACAAATGGAGCGCCGGAGTTGCAGTCGAGGCATATCCTGGTTTCAGATTAACAGGCAGGTACTTTGAAAACAAATACTATACTTTTGGAATTGAACTTTCTCTTGGCCGCATTTCATTTTCGAGTATGTCAAATCTTGATAAAGATGGTAAATATCAATTTAATACCTATGGTATTAGAGTTGGCTCTTATGATAGGAATCCTTTGCAAACCTTTAAAACAAAAACAGATTACTTGGATCTGAATCTCTTGGGAGGGATGAAGTATTCAAGATACCGTTTCTTCGATGATTCAAATACTTTATTGGAAATAACTGAAGATATTAAAGAAGCTATGAATGATAAATGCATTGCTGGTATTGCAATAAATACTTCAGGTATGAATATAAACAGGGTTTTATTGTGGGAGCTAAGGGAGCAATTAAGAAAATTCAGGGAAACAGGTAAAAAAGTATTTATATACATAGATAGACCGGGTATAGATGCATACCATTTTGCTTCTGTAGCTGATAAAATAGTAATGGATCCTCAGGGAATGATCACTATGGAAGGATTTATGTATGGAAAACAATTTTATTCGGGCACGATGGAAAAACTGGGTATTAGTTTTCATGAGTGGCGATATTTCAAGTATAAATCTGCTTTAGAAGTATTGTCACGCAAAAATATGAGCGAAGGAGATAGTATCCAGCTCCAGAAATTGATCGACGATTATTATAATCTTGCAAAATCAGATATCTGTAATGAAAGAAAAATATCAGCAGAGAAATTTGACGATCTCGTTAATAACTTTAGTATTCTAATGCCTCAGGAAGCACTTGATCAAAAACTTGTTGACACAATCGGAAGGTGGGAATCTGTAAAAGAGCTTATTACTAAAACTGAAGGTGAAGAAAAATCATTTATAAATCCAGGTTCTATTTCAAAATTCATGCTCCCTAAAGATAATTACTGGGGAAAAAAACCTGAGGTCGCTCTCATCTATGCAGTAGGCGTCTGTGCTATGGATGAAGGAATAAATGCGCGCAATCTTGTTCAATATGTAAACAATGCGGTAAATGACAATAATGTAAAAGCTATTATTCTTCGCGTCGATTCTCCTGGGGGAGATGCACTTGCCTCGGATATTATTGCTGAAGCATTAAAAAAAGCACGGGGTATTAAGCCTGTAATTATTTCACAGGGTTCCGTAGCAGCATCAGGAGGTTATTGGCTCTCAATGTATGGTGATACAATATTGGCTGCTCCAAACACTATCACTGGCTCGATAGGTGTCATTGGGGGATGGGCCTATAATAATGGATTGAAGGAAAAAATAGGCCTGTCAACTGACTTTGTTAAAAAAGGAGAACATGCTGACCTTGGCTTTGGTATGACATTACCTTTTATTGGTTTAACACTCCCTGATCGTGACCTTACAGCCTCTGAACAAAAGAGAATGGATAATTCTATTCTTTCAACATACAAAGAGTTTGTTGGAAAAGTTGCAGAGGGAAGGCATTTATCTTATAGTTATATTGATTCAATTGGGCAGGGAAGAGTCTGGTCTGGATACGATGGAAAAAAGATCGGTTTAGTAGATATAATTGGCGGAATTCCCAAAGCTATTGAGGTTGCCGTTAATAAAGCTGGATTATCAGGCAAAGAATATGAAGTAAAAGAATATCCCCCGGCTCCATTGTTTAATCTCAATTTCTTTTTGCCAAAGATACCTGGTCTAATGACTGAAGAGGAACCCATTATTAAGAATATCAAATTCCGTCTTCAGAATAATGGAATCCCAATGCCTGTCCTGCCTGTTGATAATATGGATTATGTCCCTCTATTTTAAGAAGGCATAAATATAACTTTATGAAGATCTTTATTCTTCTATCTGGAAAACAGGCTTGATATCAACCGGGAGTGAAGATAATTTGCTCCTGAGTTTTTCCATAGAAGGTGAAAAAATTGCATACCTGGCAATGAATTTCTTTGCACCTTCATAATCTCCCGTAGCCTGTATCATTAGTAGCTTATTTGCAAGGTCTTTTAGTGCAGGATAGATCTTATCAAAGTTGACTCTTACTTTTTCAGTCTTACAGTTATATTCATACCCGCCGTTCTCAAGCAGATAATTATAAATTATGGCAGTTCCTCCGCCGTGGGCTTCATCAATACCAAAACGGACTGATCTGAATACCCCTGCCAGAAAGGTAATATAAGTTTCTTTATCAAAATCTTTTGGATAAACTCCTTTATCAATCATAAAAATATTATTATACATTCCCAATACATCAGCTTTGCATTCTTCAAGTTTCGAATAGGTTTCTTTCAGTTCCTTTTTTACTTCAGTTTTAACACCATTTACCGTAATGAAGCCGGGACCAACACCATGAGACATCTCATGCATGAGTGTATGGCTAAAAAATCCGTTAAATGTAACATATGGCAGCTGATCTTTATCAAGAACAATATTTGCAATAGGCAGTAATAGCTTTTCAAATTTTGCTTCATGTACATTCTTAAGCATTACTTTTTTGGAACCCTTTGCCTCACGTACTCTTTCATCATTAGGAAGATTAAACGCCAGTGTTTGTACACCTGCCTTAGTATCTCCTCCCGAATATATTTCGTTCACAACTACTATAGGCGATTCGGAGCCGCGTCCTTTATTTTTATATTGGTTGTCTATTGGCAGGTGGTTTTCTATTTCAGTTAGATACTTTCCGAATTTTTCTAGCTTTTCACTTTCAACTGGGTCCTTTATTGTAACAAAGCTTTCAAATGAAGCTTTATAATTGAAAAGATTATCTTCATATACCTCGTAAGGACCAATTACCACTTCAATTTTAGAATCTTTTATATCCATCCATGCCATGTCGCTAGGATAATAATCGTTTGAAAGAAAAGCATCAGCCCTGAGCTTAAGATATTTTTTTAGGGAAGGGTTATCACAATATTCAGCAGCTTCTTTAAGTAATTGTGAAGCTTTGTCTAATTTGGATTTGTAAAATTCAGAGAAGGGGATTGCCTTTAACCCGTTTTTATCTTTTCTGATTACAGTAAATTCAGAAGTGAATGCATCTTTGTCTTTTGGATGGTTTTTAACCCAATTGTTAAATTCTGATTTTGTCATACTGCTTGGATAAAAATTTGCTCCAAGGGGTTTCTTCTCCTTTCCCAGGAAAGGCTTATCATTATCAAGGCGGTCGAATGGACCCGACATTATGTTAAAATATTCCAATGCCAGCTTATTGTATTCATCCTTTGATGATTCAAGCTTAAGTTTAATCTCGTCATTTTTGGAATAAACTTGTTCCCTGAATATCTCATCCATAATTTTAGAGGCAAGGTAAAGTTTCTCAATTACATTTTTTTCCCTTTCATTAAGAAGGGTTGAATCATATCTTAGTTCAACAGGAACAAACTTGGCAATCATTTCTTTAAGCATTTTAATATCCATTTTCCCTTGTGCAAATATTGTGGTAATGCCGGATAATAGAATTATCGGAATTATAAATAATTTCATTTAATATATTTCCTTCTTTAATAAATACCGAATGTAATGCTATTAAATTTTTTGATATGATTCAACCCGTCCCTGTAATAAGGAGGATTGTTTTATGTGAGGAAATTAACTGCTATAGGGATAATCTGCCTAGGAGTTTTTTTCTGGCAATCTGGAATAATGTTTCTTCAAATGGGAAATCAAGATCAGTGTCACATAGATATATTGGTAAAGTATTATTCACAACATAATTAACCAGAGTTGCATTCTGTATCCTAATGTTATCTGTATCATTGATAGGTATGGATTGAATGAATTCTGTCTTAATTGATCTGTCTGGGTAATTTGATGACTCTAGAATTAAGGATTTAAATTTATAAATATTAAAGACTAAAGTAGTGTTGTCTGGAATGATTAGATATCCTTCCTTTTTATAGAGGGGGTCTCCATTTATTAGACTCAGTTCCATATTCTGGTAAACAAAATTATAAACAACAATTCCTTCTTCAAGGATCGGATTTATCTGTGAGATAACCCAATTAATATATTCAGTTGATTCATTTGTATCTTCAGTATAATTATCTGCAGATTGCAATTCTTTTGAGAATGAAATTTCCTCATCTAAAATAAGTAAATCATCATCATATTTTTCTTTCTTGGAAATCGATTTTAGTAGGTTTTCTAACCGCACTACTAAGCCGATTAATTCACTTAATCCTGGGTATATTTTAAACTTCCGGATATCCGAAAGATATTCTTTTAAAGTTCCAAGAATTTTATATGTTGTTAACTCTGAATCCTGTTCCGGATTTATAATGGACTTTATTGAAAGACTATTCATTCTGAAGACCTTTTATTGTATTTATGGGCTCATAAATCATACCATTTTAAAGATGTTAAAATCGAATGTTTATGCCAATGGGTTATTATCAAAATGAGAAAGAAAGGAAGAGGTGTTTCTTTTTGAAATTATAGTAGGATTTTAGACAGGTATCTTTATTGTTTCTACATCTTCTTCTATTGAAATTCTTTGAGAGATGTCTTTCAAAGAAGCTCTGCTTTCCATTAGTTCAGGAAGGTATTCCGCTGATGTAATAAATGTCCAAAGATATGATACTATTGCATAAATATCCCCGGTTGTAAAATTATCCAGATCGATAGAAATGTAAAGAACTGCAAGAAATACAATCAATAATGTCAGCCGCATGAAACCAAAATTAAAACCATTATATTTCCCAATTTTCGACTGAACATTTGCCATGGATTTATATATCGATCTTATATTTTCAGGCTTCTTGGTAACAAATGTATCAACAATAGTTTCATACTGATCATGAAGATCTTTCTGAAGATATAATACTCTCTTATTATAAAATTGACCTATAACTCCAAGAGGAAGAACAACAAGCATACACGCAGCAGATATTCTCCAGTCAAAAATTGTAAGTGCACATATTGCTCCGACTATTGCTATCGACTGTTCTAATAACTCGGGAATTCTGTATTGAAGAAAATTAATATATTCATGTGATAGCTGAGCCCTTCCTGCAACAACGGAAGTATTCACATTGTCCCGTTGACCTCTTTTGCTGATCTTGGTTACAATATCCGCAAAAATATTCTGGAATATTTTTGGTTCGTACATCCTCCGTATGGTTCCTGTACCGGAATTTATACCATATAGAAGAATCCACAAAAATAGGGGTAAAAATTTTATTGGGGCAAGTTGAAAAACAGAACCATTCGCTTTAAGGATAAATTCATCTATTAGTGTTCCAAATATCCACGGTTCAATTATCCACGCCCCATTTTCCACAATCGTTAGCGAAAAAATAAAAACTATCTTTTTCTTATATGTTCTGAATAGATCCAGGAGTTTCATATGGGTGCATAGATTTATTTATTTAAATTTATCTATTAGAAAATGGATTTGCTAATATAAAATAATTCAATTGAATTGAATTATTCATCATTTTTATTCAAAATTCCCACTTTTTAAGAGTTTAAGGAGAAGTTTATTTTAATTAGTTTAATCACTTAGCTTCAAGGATATCACTAAATTCATGGTTTGAGCAGGTAAACTTTGGCAAAAAAGTAAAGAGTCATTGCTGAACCGATAAAAATCACAATTATTCTTACTTTGGCAGGGTCATATCTTCTGGCATAATAGGCACCAAGGAATCCCCCCAGAATTGCCCCTATTATCATAACTGAAGTTTGAAGCCAGAGTATGACCCCTGCTGAAATGAAAATTAAAGCTGCAATTCCATTTATGCAGCTTCCAAGTATAACCTTGAAAGCATTCATTTTATGTATGTTATCCATACCCATTAATGATAATGCTGCCAGCATCATTATTCCCATCCCGGCGCCGAAAAATCCACCGTAAAATGAAATAAATAATTGTAGAATAACAATTTGATACATATGGATTACATGGTTGGATTCAGTTGAATTTTTTCTGTTCCTTAAAATAGTTGTTATTTTCCCTCCGAAAATGAAGAGGAGATTAGCGGCTAATAACAAATAAGGGACTAATTCCATAAATGTATTCGGGGGAGTCCTTAACATGATAATTGACCCGGCTATTCCGCCGATAATACTTGTAAGGATCATAAGTGGCAATATTTTTCTTTCTTCTACCAGCTCAAGACGGTATCCGCCAATACTCGCCAATGAACCGGGGAATAAAGCAACTGAACAAATAGCATTGGAATTTATGGGAGGAATTCCTGTAAATATTAATGCTGGGAATGCAATAAAACTGCCTCCCCCTGCAATTGAATTAATTGCTCCTGCAATCCCTGCTGAAAGAAAAAGTAAAATACCTTGAAAAAGATTCACTGCCAATAAAATTTTAATGTAAATATATTTAATTCTTTTTCCATTAGCACTAACTTGGAATGGTAGCTTTTTGTTTAAAGGAGATGCTGCCGGTTAGGAACCGGCAGTCATTTATGAAGTGAAATTTTTTGAGAGGTGTTTTGCTTAAATCTATTTTCTGTAATTATTATCACAATTAATATGCCAACCATTATTTGTTAATTTTATTATTAATCAAAGGTACTTTAGTATCATTTCAGGATTTTCAAAGAGAAAAGATTAAACTGAGACAATCATCATTCGTGATTATCGTTTTTACTCAATGGAATAATAATTGTAGTGTTATATTCAATAATTATAGCTATAATGTGACGAATTTTTTTGTTAGAAGTAAAAGGGTCAGTTACCAAACTGAAATTCAGATGGATTTAGAATCTAAAATTTTAGAATTAAAAAGAGAACTAAACGGGGTTATCCTGGCGCACTATTACCAGGAATCAGAAATTCAGGACCTTGCAGATTTTGTCGGTGATAGTCTTGAACTTTCCCGTAGGGCAAAGAATACTAATTCTGAAGTAATTATTTTTGCTGGTGTTACTTTTATGGCTGAAACTGCCAAGATTTTGAACCCCCGAAAACTTGTTTTACTACCCGACCTCAATGCAGGTTGCTCCTTATCTGATTCATGTCCGGCACCATTATTTAAAGCCTTCAGGGAAAAACATCCTGATCATCTTGCTGTTACGTATATAAATTGCTCAGCAGAAGTAAAAGCATTAAGTGATATTATATGTACTTCTAGTAATGCTGAAAAAATAATTAACCAGATTCCTGCAGATCAGCCAATATTGTTTTCACCTGACAGGAACCTTGGTAAATATCTGATAAAAAAGACCGGAAGGGACATGCTTTTGTGGGATGGTTCATGTATTGTACATGAAACATTCAGCGAAAGGAAAATTATTGAGCTTCAGATTCAGTATCCGGATTCAAAATTAATAGCTCATCCTGAATGTGAAGACCATATCCTGAAGAGAGCCGATTTTATTGGATCAACTTCTAAACTCCTTAACTATGTTCAGGAAGATAGTTCCCCCGGTTATATCGTTGCTACAGAATCTGGAATTCTTCATCAGATGAAACGGTTTGTCCCTGATAAAATATTTATTGCCGCTCCCCCTGAAAAGAGCTGTAACTGCAATGAATGCCCCTATATGAAACTTAATACTTTAGAAAAATTATATCTTTGCATGAAGAATAAAGAGCCGGAAATATCCCTGGATCCGGATCTGATCATCCGGGCTATGAAGCCTATTGAAAAAATGCTTTCAATGAGCTAATTCTTTTTAAGTATAATTTTGAATGTTGTTCCTTCCCCGGGAGCCGAGTTCTTAACGAAAATTTTTCCTTTATGATATTCTTCAATTATGCGCTTTGAAAGACTTAAACCAAGCCCCCATCCTCTTCGCTTAGTACTGTATCCGGGTCGGAAAACATCCTTTCTTCTTTTAATTTCAATCCCTTTTCCATTATCGGTTACGTCTACTTCAATTCTGGATTTTGAATCTTTAATATTTATACTGATTTGCCCCTTTTTGTTATCAATTGCGTCAAGCGCATTTTTGATAAGATTTTCAATAACCCAGCCAAATAGCTCTGAATTTAGCTGTGCTGTGGCTTCCTTATCACCATCCATGTTTAGATCAACAGCTTTTCCTGTTTGAGGTAACCTTCTCTGAAAATATTCTGTTACTTTCTTTACTTCCTCATATACCACTCTTGTCTTTAATTCAGGAATTGATCCTATCTTTGAAAACCGGTGTGTTATTTTACTAAGCTTTTCAACATCATTCTCAATTTCGTCAGCTAAATCAAGTACCTTATCAGGATTAGAATAATTTCCTTTAAGCATTTCAAGCCATCCCATTAGGCTGGATATTGGTGTCCCGAACTGGTGGGCAGTTTCCTTTGCCATCCCGACCCATATGTTGCTCTGTTCATTTTTCTTAATATTGCTGAATCCTAAATACCCGACTAAAATATATAATGATGCGAATAAAATTTGCAGGTAAGGATAGAATTTCAAAGTGTTAATAATGGCACTGTCACCATAATGTATCTTCTGTAAAATAATAGTGTCTTGGTAAGTAACATTTATCGGGGGATTAATTGCATCCATTTCTTTTAATTTTAGAGAAAGGAGTTTCATCTGCTCTGCTTTGGAAAGTGTACTGTCAAATGAGATATTTCGGATATCAGTTTTGCTTTCAAGGTTGATCTGGTTCTTAGCATCGGTTAATATTAAAGGGAAATTTATAGGTTTAATAATATTGTCAAATAAAAAAGAAATATCATTATTGGGATTCGAGTTGGCTACATATTCAATTCCCCTTGCATAAAGCAGTACAATTTGTCTTTCGGTATTTTGAAGTTTGGAAACTAGGTTTTCGGTGTAAACTAAAGTAGCTCCCGCTATTAGCATCGCTATAAGCAATAGGGTAATTTTATAATTTACTGAAGCGGGTCCACCGGACATCTTCATTCAGATATTCCTTCAAAAATTTAAATTAAAGTATATAATAATAGTCTTTATAATAAACTATTAAAAGTGAAAAATTTAATATCGGGTCTTTTCTGAAACTGAAAATGTCTGCGCTCTTTTAGGTCCTATTGATATAATGTTAATCTTTATCCCGGATGTGTCGCTGATATATTTCAGGTAATTTTTTGCCTCGCCGGGAAGAGCCTCAAAGGAGGTGCAGGTTGAAATATCAGAGCTCCATCCTGGTAAAGTCTCGTATATTGGTTCGACAGAGGTAAGCCTTTCAACATCAGTTGGAAATGATTTCAGGATTTTTCCTTTGTACCGGTAATTAATACAGACTTTTATTTCCTTAAAATTACTAAGAACATCTAATTTTGTTAAGGCTGCATAATTAATCCCGTTTATTGCAGAAGAATATTTAACTAATGGCGCATCAAACCATCCGCATCTTCTTGGACGTCCTGTGGTCGCTCCAAACTCAGCCCCTGCTTTGCGGAGTGTCTCACCTTCTGAATCAATCAATTCAGTAGGGAAAGGTCCCATTCCCACTCTGGTGGTATAAGCTTTTACTATTCCTACAACTGTATCAATTTTATTTGGTGGAATTCCTGTACCCGTACAGGCGCCTCCTGATGTAGGGTTCGAAGATGTTACATAGGGATATGTACCATGATCTACATCCAGAAGTGCTCCTTGAGCTCCTTCAAGTAATATAGACTTCCCCTCTTTAATCGCATTGTTTAGATACACAGGAATATCTTTAATATATTTATCAATTCTTTTATCAAATTGCATGTAGGTTTTAATAATCTGTTCAACATCAAGCCCTTCCAGTTCATACATCTTTCGGAGAAGATCATTCTTTTCCTTCATGTTTAATCTGATTTTATCTTCAAGAATTCTTTTATTTTGCAGATCAACAATCCTTATCCCTTTTCTGGCATATTTGTCTATATAACAGGGACCGATACCCTTGCCTGTGGTACCGATTTTATCTTCTCCCTTTTCGTTAATTGAATCCAGAAGTTTGTGATAGGGCATTATTAGATGGGCATTATGACTAATAAGCAATCTGCCTTCAACATTTATCCCATTCGATTCAAGAAGGTCAATTTCTTCCAGCAGTGCATTAGGATCAATAACAACTCCGTTACCGATTACGCATATGCAGTTTTTCCTTAATATACCCGAGGGTATTAAGTGAAGTACATATTTCTTTTCGCCTATCTCTACTGTATGTCCTGCATTTGCCCCCCCCTGGTATCTTGCTACAATATCAAATTTTTCGCTAAGTATGTCTACAATTTTTCCTTTTCCTTCATCTCCCCATTGACTACCGACAAGAATTGTAACACTCATATAAAATTTACCCTCTCAAATTGCTAATAAATAAAAAACTCCGGCTAAAAACCGGAGTCTTTAATAATTTAATCTATTTTGAATAATCTTTATTTAGTATAACTGGCAACCGCTTCATCTACATTATTATAAGTCTCGAAAATTGTTATAAGCTTGGTAATCACTAAAAGACTTTGAATCTTCTCGGTTACTCCTGCTAGTTTCAAACTTCCTTCCGATTTTTTCATAGTGGTAAGCCCCCCGATCAACATTCCAATTCCTGAGCTATTCATAAATTTAACTTCTGTCAAATCTACAATTATATGTTTCTTCCCTTCATCAATTGACTTGTGTAGAAGTTCGTTAAAATCCTTAGTGTCATCACCGCCCATCACATTTCCCTTTAATTCGATGACAACGGCTTCGTATCTTTCCGTTAACTTAATTTTCATAAATAACTCCTAAAATTTTCGGTTTAATTTAAATAGATGTCTTAATTTAAGCAAGAAAATTTAATTTTTCATAATTCTATGTGATATCAATTTTAATTTGAATTTTATATATTTTTCATAACGGAACTTCATTAACTGAAAATCGTCTAAAATCATGATATTCAATAAAAGAAAAAGAAAAAAAGAATTGCTATATCCCCAGATTTTACAACTTGATGATGATTTCTCATTAATCCAACGGTTTATCGAAGGCGATGAATCTACTTTCAGGACTCTGGTTCAAAGGCATAAGGATAAAATCAGGAATATTATCTTCTTGACATTAAATTCAAGCGATTTTGTAGATGATATTGCTCAGGATGTTCTGATTACAATTTATAAAAACCTGAAAAGTTTCAGGTTCGAGTCTCAATTCTCAACATGGTTATACAGAATTACGGTGAATAAATGTAAAGACCACCTGAGGAAAGTTAAGATCAGGAGCATTTTTACTCCCATTAAGGATGGTGAAGAAGGTCCGGTATATACTCCCTCTATGGAAAATAAAGATGTTTCGGAAATCGTCAATAAGGCAATATCAAAGCTTCCTGAAAAATTAAGGCTTCCATTGCTCCTTAAAGATATTGAAGGTTTAAGTTATCAGGAAATAGCTGAAGCTGTAAACTGTGAAATCGGGACTGTAAAATCTCGGATTTTCAGAGCTCGGGAAAGTTTAAGGGAACTCCTTAAACCATACGAGCAGGAGCTGATGACATGATTGGAAAAGATAAAATCAATGAAAAATTATCCGCGTATTTGGATGGTGAATTATCTTCAGAGGAAAAAAACAATTTTGAACAGGAAATAGCTTTATCTCCTGATCTTCAGAATAAACTTTCTGAATTAAAAAAATTAAAACAACTTACGGTTTCTTCTGTTAAACCATTGCCCGAATCACCATATTTCGAAACGCGTCTTTTCGCCTCACTTAAAGTACATAAAACAGCTCTGTTCACATTAAAAAAGTTTTCCCCGGTTGCAGCTTTCCTTGTCCTTACTCTGATGTTAATGATTTTCTTAAAATATAATCCGCAGGTAATTGAAAATCTGGTTGAGCAGCAAAAGTCTAATCTGGCAGGTTTTTATAAACAAAATTTAAAACCATTGTTATACGCCGCTAACCTTACCAATGAGGATGTTTTCAATTTTGCCTTTAATCGTCAGTTGCCTTTGGATAAAACCAATAGCCAATACCTCCAGTTAGGATATGATACAACAGGGAACGGATTTTTCGAAATCAAAACTGGTAATGTTGCTTCCAATATGAATAACCTTGATAGATTTGTCAGGGCACTCAATTTGAATTCAAATCAGAAAGAAAAAGTAGATTCTATTCTGCAGAATTATGCCGAGGACCTCCAGTCTCAGGTACTTGTTAATGATAAGAACACAGTTGCAATTAACCCAAACATCTGGAATTATAATAAAGCTTTGCTTGCCGATCTTATTTCATTTGCTAATACTGCCAACCAAAAAGAATTTGTTAAAATGGTTCCGTCTGGTCTGCCTTCTTATGACAAAAATTCAATTGTAAGAGTTATTAAGGAAGTTAAGGATGCTAAGGATAACCAATACATTTTCTTCACTCCGGACACCATCTTTTCCGAAAACTATAAGTTCGATAAAAGTCAGTTTAAAGATGCTATGAAAAAGATGAAAGAGGGAATGAATAAAGCTTCCAATGAATGGAAAAAATATGCTGTAAATCTGCAGTTAAACAATAATATTATTAAGTTGAAAAATGACCCTTCCTGGAGTAAGAATTTTAATGTCCAGTTTAACCAAAACTCCTGTAGAGTAAATGTCCGTAATGTGATTCCTGAAATTGAACTTCCTGATTTTGATAGTATTTCAGTCCAGATTGAAAGAGCTGCCGATATAGTTAAACAGGTTACCGTTAATATCCCCCAAATGGTTGTTGATATTCCTCAGGGAAGTCATGGAAAGAATGTTTTCAATTTTAAAATGAATCTTCCTGGACAACCTGATAAAGTTACCGAGATTAAAATTGATCTTGATTCATTGATAAATCAGAATATGTTAGGCAATCAAAAGTTCTTCGGCCATGGGAAAAGGGGACAATTTAATTTGGATTCTTTGATGTCTAACATTCGGTCAATGATCCCTGATTCAATGACTTATTTTAATGAGGAGGAATATAAATCACAAATGAAAGAATTCCAGAAGGAAATGAAGAAATTTCAGCTGCAAATGAAAGAAATGGAAAAAGAATTGAAAAAGAACAATAAAGATTCGAAGGAGAAAAAAGATCCTATAGAAATATAAAAGCTCTTTTACCCCCTGATTAGTCTAAATCCTGATTTTATCATCAGATAATTACTCCTATCCGTTATAACTTCCGTTCATAAAAACCTTCTTTACATAATTAAATATAAATTGTAATTTATTAACCGAATAAGAGCATAATTTTTAATTTTCAGTGAAATGGTAAGAGCTCATGAAATTTAAGACTGCCAGTCTGTCACAAAATATAAAATTCCGGGCGTTTGTCGGTTTCGCGGTAGTTTTGTTCCTTTTTAAGCAGTTTTTTGGATTAAATAATGCAATCACTTTCAGGATTCTTAATGAGATTTTTGTAATTCTTACTGCCGCGTTCTTTATCCTCTATATGTTTGACTTTATTCGGGCAAAAAAGATTAACCCTCTTTCTCTTATTATGAATATCGGGATCCTGAATGCGGTAATTTTCGCTTTGATTACTTTCTCTGATCCAATATTAAACTGGGTATTCGGAAATGTTAAGGAAAGACTAACAAAGCCTGACCTTATCATTAGTATAATTTCCTTTCTTTATGGTTTTGTATTTATCAGTTCGGTATCCTATATCTTCTTCACTTTTAAGGAGTTGTACTTCCTGAAACAGAAAAAGAATGTCTCAACCTATTTTAATACAATGATTATCTTTTTCATTGTCGCATCCTTTGCATCTGTTTTAAACCCATATCCTGAACTTAATTATATAAAAACAACTTTTTTAATTATTTCTGTCATTCTGATTTTTATAAATTCAATCCGGATATCCTGGATAGCTTTTCTTGTTAAAAAGGAAAAAATTTCGCTTTTAATTTTATCAGTTGTAATTTTTATTCTCTTTATTGTAAATCTGGCCAACAGCTCTGATTCACACCTTCACGGTCAGGTACTCATTAATTTTTCAAGCTCACTTGACCAGTTTATGAACCTCATGATGATTTACGGGATCATATACTTTGGAATACTATTTTTCACTACTTTATTTCATATCCCTACTGCTGAAGCTTATGATAGGAAAACCCAGGAGATTTCATCTCTTCAGTATTTCAGTAAACTAATTAATCAGGTATTGGATTTTAAGGAGCTTTCTGAAACTATAACTGAAATTGCAGTTAAAGTCTGCAATTCAGATGCCTCTTGGATTATCTGGATTGAAAATAATGAAACTAAACCTCTGGCAAAGAAGAATATCGGTATTGTTGATACAAACCTTATTTCAGATTATATCCTGTCAAAAATAAAAAAGGATTCAGATTCTAAAACCTTATTGCTTAATCTTGATAAGTTTGAAGATAAAGGTAAACTGGCTGAAAAATTTTACAGCCTGGCTGTTTCTCCGGTTAAAACTCATAATGAAGTTAAAGGTTATTTGGTTGCAGCAAAGAAAAATGATTTTATATTTGACGATGAAGATAAAAATGCAATGGATACTTTCTCCGATTATGCTTCTATCGCAATTGAGAACTCAAGACTTCTGGAGGAATCCATTGAAAAAGAAAGACTTGAAAAAGAATTCGATGTAGCCCGTGAAATTCAAAGAAAGATACTTCCGGCTAAAAATCCCGAATTGGAAAATCTTTCCATATCTTCGGTGTTTATTCCAGCTTTTGAAGTAGGTGGTGATTACTATGACTTTTTCGAGTTAAGTGAGAATAAATTTGGTTTTGTAATTGCCGATGTGTCTGGCAAAGGAATTTCAGCGGCGTTTATTATGGCCGAGTTAAAAGGAATTTTTGAGTCTCTATCTAAAACATTTGAAACACCTAAAGAAATTCTTGTAAAAGCGAATGAAATTCTGCACCGCACTCTTGATAGAAAAAGTTTTGTCAGTGCAGCATATGGTGTAATAGATCTTAATAATGAGACTCTTACAATTTCACGGGCAGGGCATTGCCCGGTCCTTTTAATTAGAAATAATATCGTGCGGAATATTCGTCCTTCTGGCATTGGGCTTGGATTAAATTTTACAGAGCATTTCGTTGATACACTTGACGAAATCCATCTGGATCTGAAAGAAGATGACCTCATCGTTCTCTATACCGATGGAATTACTGAAGCTAAAAATATAAATCTGGATGATTTCGGTAATGTAGAATTTGAAAAAATATTAGTTGAGAATAGTGATAAAAATGTTGATGAGATATCCAATAAAGTTATAAGAGAGGTAACCCTCTTCTCACGGAATATTTCCCAGCATGACGATATCACTCTTGTAATTTTAAAATGGAAACAAAAATTAAATATTGTTGGAGAGAATAAATGGCAGAATTCAGCACCTCAGTTGCAGACAAAGGTGAAGTAAGCACTATATATCTTAAGGGGTTTCTTGACGCTCATACTGCGCCCATGCTTGAGAATACTTTCTCGGGATTAATTGATAACGGAAAATATTCGATAGTTGTAAACTTTAAAGAGCTTGCCTATATAAGTAGCGCCGGTTTGGGTGTTTTCATGGCATTCATAGAAAAGATCAGAGAAAACTCGGGTGATATTAAACTATCAACTATGAGCGATAAGGTGTACAATATTTTCGATCTGTTAGGATTCCCGCTTCTTTATGAAATATTTAAGACCGAAGATGAAGCAATAAATAAATTCAAAGAGACTAAGAAACTTGAAAGCTGATAAATCCAAATTGAAAAAGGATAAACTGGAAATAAATAGCAGGACTGAAAATCTTGCTGAGATCAGGGCATTTATAAATTCTGCCGCTGCGGAATCTGGTTTTTCTAAAGAAGTAATTGATAATATAATTCTTGCCGTCGATGAGGCATGTACTAATATTATTAAACATGCCTATAAATACTTCCCCGATGGTAAAATTGTTCTTAGCCTTAAGTACGATAAAAAAACATTTACTATCGACATAATAGATTATGGGAATTCATTTGAACCCGGACTTGTACCTAACCCTGATTTGAAGAAATATTTTGACGAAAAAAGAGTGGGAGGACTTGGGATGTATCTGATGAAAACATTAATGGATGAAGTTAAATATGTATCCGTACCCGGAAAGTTTAATCAGGTATCTCTTACAAAAAATATAAATTCCAACGGTAGATGATGAATGATGTCGATACTGTCAAAGTCAAAAGGAACCTTACAGCCTTAGTAGAATTCAGCAGGGTTATTAATTCCAGCCTCGATCTGCAGTTTATTCTCAATAATATCCTCTTGACTTGCATGGGGAAGTTCTTTGCAACTAAAGGACTGATCGGTTTGAATATGAACGGTAGGATTATCGTCAGGTCATCTAAAGGTATCAATGAAAAAATTCTTGATTCATTTCCCGATATTACCTCTGATGATGATCTTGATAATAATTATTCATTCACCCAATTTCTCAATGTAAATAAAATTCGTGCGGTAGAAAAAATCTCTTCTTCAAATGATCTGGTCGGAATTGTATGCCTGGGTGAAAAATTAAATAAAAGCCCCTATAGCGATGATGATCTTGAATTTCTCCGCACTATTATAAATATTTCTGCATCTGCAATTCAGAATTCAATTGTATTATTTGAATTAAAAAGAGTGAACCGCGTTCTCGATAATCGTATCCACCGGTTAAATTCATTGTTCGAATTGAGCAAGGAATTCGGGCTTATTTCTGAAAAATCAACAACAACTAAACTTTTAGTATATTCTATAATTGGACAATTGCTTATTTCCAAATTTGCTGTTGTCCTGTCTGATGGAATAGATAAACACATACTCGAATCTAAATTCCTGGAATCCGATCTTTTGGATGCATTAACAAATGTAAAAATCGCGGAGATTGAAAGTCCTGTTGATAAAATTAACCTTATTAAAAAATATAACAGGCTTTATGAGCTTAAAATTGAGCTCATAGTTCCAATGCAGCTTCATGGTGAAACTAAAGGATTAATTCTGTTGGGTAAAAGAGTCAATCATTCGGATTATACTGAAAGTGATATTGAATTTATTTACTCGGTCGGCAGTCTTGCCATTATTTCTCTTGAAAATAGGCGTTTATTTAATGAAGCCCTTGAAAAACAAAAAATGGAAGAAGAATTGGAGATTGCACGGGATATTCAAAAAAACCTTCTTCCTCATTCAATACCTCAGTACAAGAAATTTGATATCGCAGCCTACAATATTACTTCAAAACAGGTCGGCGGCGACTTTTATGATATTATCCCTCTTAATGATTCAAGCTTTTGTATTGCTATAGCAGATGTTTCGGGCAAGGGGGTGCCGGCCGCTCTGCTTACTGCAAACCTGCAGGCATTCCTGAAAATTATCTGCAAACATGGAATGTCATTATCTGAAGCAACAGAATTAATTAACGATTTGGTTACTGATAACACAATGGATGGTAAGTTTATTACCTTTTTCTGGGGTGTCCTTGATGAAGATGTATTAACTTTTAATTACGTGAATGCAGGACACAACCCTCCTCTATTAATTAGAAAAAATAAAATAATAAAGCTTGATAAAGGAGGGATTATCCTCGGTGTGATGAAAACATTTACACCATACGAGTCCCCGACTATTTCTCTTGAGAAAGATGATATGATTATTTTTTTTACTGATGGCGTTACTGAAGCCATGGATAAAAATGGAATTGAATTTTCAGATGAAAAACTGGAGGAATTATCTCTTCAATCTTCAGCTCTTAATGCTTCTGAAATAATTGAGAAGATCAGGTCATCTGTTGCAGAATTTGCAGCCGGTACTGTTCAGTCTGATGATATTACTCTCATGGTCGTTAAAGTGAAATAGATTATTTTTTGAATATGGATAAATTAAAAAATATAATTGCTCGTAATCGGCAAAAACTTATTATCATCTCTGCGATTTTCTTGTTGATAATAGGAATAACAAGCATAATTTATGTTTTTGCTATTCGGGTAAAATCGAATGATGAGTGCTTGTGGATTCCGGGCGAAAAAGGAATCTTTTTTGATAAGGTAAAGGTATATGGTGTAACGTGGAATGCAGGCATTAGGGATGGGGATCAGTTAATTTCCATAAACAAAATTAAAATTAAAGATATTTTTGTAGCCCAAACTATACTTGATAGTGTAAAAGGAGGGGATTATGCCAATTACATATTTAAAAAAGGGAATCAGGATATTGCTGCAAAAGTATATGTAAAAAAACTTTTAAATTTTGGTCAGGTTGGATTAGCATTACTTGCATTTTTCTGGTTGGTAATTGGATTTATTGTAGTATCTGCAAAGCCCGAAGGTTATCTCCAGAGATTATTTTACAGGATAGGAGCCTGTTTTATTTTATTTGATGCTTATCTTTTTACTAGTGACGGCGCTAAGTATTCACCGTGGTTCGCTGGAATTGTTGATTTTACCTGGACTGCTGCTGCTACATTTCTTCCTTTTATGATAATCCATTTCTTCTGGATATTTCCTAAGGTATTTGAATTAACCAGGAAACAGTGGGTCCGCAAAGCTTTCTATTTGATCCCCCTTGTCCTTTTTGGCATTTCATATGTATACAGAATATTTTTTGTTTACTTCCGTCCCACAGCGGGCAATTTTTATAAATATTATTCTAATGTCCTAAATATAATGTTGCTTGCCTCGATGATAATTGGTCTGATATCACTTTTTATTAACTATTTCAGGATGAAGGATAAAGCTGCGAAAAAACCTGTCTTTATTATTTTGTCGGCATATACTTTGGGAATATTCAGCATATTGTATACTTATTATATTGCTCCCAATATTACAGATACAATGTTTAACCAGCCTGAGTTTTATACGCCTATTCTCCTGGTTGCAATTATTCCAATTTCTTTTGGTATTTCGATTTTCCGTTACCAGCTAATGGATGTAAGTATAGTTATTAAAAACACAATCGTATATGGACTCGCCACTCTTACAATTCTTGCAGTCTATTTCTTTATCATATATGTAATCGGACAAAGCGTAAGCCGGGCAATAGGTACTGAATACCAGGGAATAATTGCAGGCGTAATATTTATCGTTTTTGCTTTGGTTTTCCAATCAACAAAGGACAGGTTCCAGGATTTCCTTACTGCAAAATTTTATCCTGAACAGTTTGCCTATCAGAAGGTGTTGGTTAGGTTCAGTAATGATGTTTCTGTCATGGTTGGACTTGATAATATTTTGAATGCAATGAAATCTACGTTCGTGGAATCTTTAATGATTAAAGAATTCGGGATAATGATTAATAACCCGGATAATGAATTGAAATTGGAAAGGGCTGTGGGATTAAAAAATTCCAATCTTGTCATTTCCGAATCCAATATTGAAAAGTTTTATAAGGATAAAATTCTGATTTCTGATTTCGTAGTCATTGAGCAGTCAGATTTTAGTAATGTATTTCCTACTGCCGGCAGAAGGCTTATAGAAAATAATATTTATACTATTATACCTATGATTATTAATTCAAAGGTAATCGGACTTTTATTGTTCGGGCTTAAACATTCCGGGGCACAATTTGCCGGAAAAGATATTGAACTCTTGTATGCGGCGGCTAACCAGGCTGCAATTTCTATAGAGAATGCCAGGCTGTATCTGTCTGAAGTAAATAAATTAAGTATTGAAAGAGACCTCGATCTTGCCCGTAAAATTCAGCAAAGCTTGCTTCCAAAGTGCAATCCTGAAGTTAATGGTCTCGATGTTTGCGGACAAATGGTTCCCGCAATGCAGGTCGGGGGAGATTATTACGATTTAATTAAAATATCCCCTTCAAGATTGTTTGTTGTTGTCGGCGACGTGTCAGGGAAAGGATTATCAGCCTCATTATATATGACCAAACTTCAGACAATGATGCAAGTTGCCTGTGTCGACAACCGAAGCCCCCGCGATATCCTAATAGAAATTAATCGTAATCTGTATATATCAATGGAAAAAGATTGGTTTATAACTGTAACACTTGCTCTTTTTGATCTGGAAAAAAAGATAGTCAGTGTATGTAGGGCTGGGCATGCACCTTTACTTGCTGCATCTAACGGAACCGTTTCTGTGTATAGGACGCAGGGGATTGGCGTCGGTCTTGAGAAAGGTATTATATTCGATAGAACATTGGTTGAAGAAGAAATATCCTTATCATCCGGTAAAATATTCGCTTTTTATTCCGATGGAATAACGGAAGCGATAAACGATAAAGAAGAATTCTTTGGTGAAGATAAGCTCTCCAATTTGCTTAAAAATAAAACAAACCTCCCCTCAACT